>CALJYC010000099.1 GCA_937984275.1 uncultured bacterium
CAAGAACATCCTCCCAAGCCTGAATCGCTTGGCGGTGCTTGTCCTGGCTCTCGAGGACCTGTGCCTTGCGCGCGAACAAGGCGATCCGCTGCGTCGGCTCTTCGGTGAGCTTCAGCTCGCGTTCGAGATCGGAGAGGAGATGGGGCCAGTCGTGCTCTTCGGCGCGCACGCGCGCGAGCGCATCGACGGCAGGCCTGTAACTCGCGTCCGCAGACACCGCGGCCTCGTACGACGCGACCGCCTTGGTCCGATCATCGAGGTGTTCTTCGTATGCCTGCCCGAGCAGGAACGCGGCGCGCGCGCGGAGCCGAGCAGCGCCCGAGTTGCGAAGCTGGAGCTCCAACACGTCGACCAGCTCTTCCCAATCGCCCCGTTCCCGCAACTGCCGCGCCAGCTCTTGAAGTGAGGGCGCGTGCGAAGCGTCGACCTTGATCGCCTCGCGGTGATAGCGAAGGGCATCCTCGTCGCTCCCGAGGCGATCGCGCGAGATCTCAGCCATCTTTTGCAGCAGGGCCACCCGGCGGCCCTTCCCGGACGTGAGCCTCAGCTCCTGGCCGTAGATATCGAGCAAATCGTTCCAACGTCCCGCGGCGTAGTACAGGCGTCCTAGGCTCGAGAGCGTAGGAACATGACGGGGGTCCTTATCGAGCGCGCGACGATAGCGAGCGATTGCCTCATCACGGTCGTCCAGCTGCTCGTCGAGCACCTCTCCGGCCCGGTGCAGCAGTCCGACCAGCCGGTCTCGTTCGACGGTCAGCTCTATCTCATAGTCCAGTGCTTCGAGGAGCTCGCGGGGCCGGTGCGCGCGCGCGGCCGAGCGCTGCCACGCGTGTACTGCCGCGAGGTGCCCCGAGTCCTGCTGCAATACGCGCTTATAGGTTTGGGCCGCAAGGGCATGCTCCCCCAACACGTCTTCGTAGAGCTGCGCGATTTTGAGCAGGTAGGACACAGCCCGTGTGCCCGTCGCCCTGTCCAAAGCGTTTTCGTAGAGCTGAACGAGCTCCTTGGGCTGGTTCACGTCAGCAAGCAGGCGCGCGAGCGCCTTGAACGCTGTGGGATGGTCAGGCATCGCATTGAGCGAGCGATGGTAGTGATCGATCGCGTCATCGATGGCGTCGAGCCTGGTTTCGTAGATCTCCGCGGCGCGAGCATGGGAATCCGCCCGCCGTTGTGCATCTGTCGTGTAGCGCGCCTCTTGAAGACACATGTCGATGAGCTTCGGCCAAGCGCCACGGACCCGGTAGAGGAGGCTCAACGCTTGCAGACTCGAAAGCGACGTGGGGTTGAGCTCGACGGCTTTCTCGTGCCACGCGATCGCCTGGTCCACGTCGCGTAGCTCCTCTTCATACAGTCGCGCGATGCGCTGCGTATAGGTCAGCTTCTCGTCTTCGTCTTCGCTCGCTTCAGTCAGCGCCTCGAGGGTCTCGACCAACGCTTGGAGTCGCTGTCCTGCCTCATAGTGGCGCGCCAGCTCACCGAGAATCAACGGGTCCTGAGGGTGTAAGCTCCGTGCTTGCTCGAGGACCCGGATGGCCTCGTCTCGATTGCCGAGGTGTTCCGCGTGAATGCGCGCAGCCCGATAGAGCGAAGAAGCCTTCAAAGACGGCTCGGTCGCCCACTGGGCCTCTGCTTCGAGCGTGCGGATCAGATCCCGCCAACGACGCTGCCCGTAGTACAGGCGCTTCAACGCCTGGACCGCGATGACCGCGCTCGGGTCGAGCTGAAGGGCCGTTTCGTAGAGCTCGGCGGCTTGCTCAGGACGTTGCTGCCGGCTTTCTAGCAACTGAGCCCGACGGACAATCAACGCCGCGCGGTGCCCATCGTCCGCCGCCGCCACGTTTGCGAGCTCGGCGAGGTTCCGGTCCACATCGGGCCAAGTCCGTTCCGCAAAGGAGCGTTGTTCGGTGGCTCGCAAGATCGCTGCGTGTGATCGATCGAGGGCTCGCGCGGTATGGTACGCCTCCGCGGCTGCTTCGCGATTGCCGAGCACGTCTTCGAGGAGACGGCCCTTCAATAAGAACAGCGTGGCTTTGTCGCGAGGCTGCCGCGTCACGCGGGCTTCGGCGTCGAACAGCGCGAGCGCTTCGGTAAACATGCGCGCTCCAAGAAGGAGGCGGCGCGCGGCGCGGATCGCTGGCACATAGTCGGGTGAGCGCTCCAGGGTCGCTTGGTAGTATTGAAGCGCGCGACGCGTGTCCTTGAGGGGGCCTTCGCAGGTACGCGCCATCTCGAAGTACAGCCGCGCCGCGCGTCGGACGTCCGGTTGGTCGCCTAGCTCGCGCTCGCACTCTTCGAGCCAATCGCGTGCACGTCGGGCCCGGTCGACTTTCGCGGACGCGGGCATGCGTGGTGCGTCGGTGGCACGGGCAGGTGGCACGGCAGGCGGCCTGGTGGAGTCGGGCTCCTCGACGAGATCGTCTTGCCCTAACTCCTGCGTCGCATCGCGACGCAGCAGCGTGATGTCCCCTTCCTCGAACGCCATCTGGCCTACATGCTACCCCGGCTGCGCGAAGAGCGCACCGGCCGCTAGAAAGGAAAGAGCGGGTAAGCGAACACCCTACACTTGAGCAGGTAGGTTAGGCCGCGGGGGCCAGATCCTTCAGCTCTACCGCAAGCTTTTTCTTGGCCCTCGCTTCGAGCTGGCGGGCACGCTCGCGGCTGACGCCGAGCTCGCGGCCGAGAGAGGCCAACGATGCCGTGTCGTCACTCAAGATCCGCTTCTCGACGATGAGGCGTTCGCGATCATCGAGCACCGACAGCGCGCCTTCGAGCCGCAACTCGATGCCGCTCTGCCGCCGCTGTCGAGCGACGACCACGTCCTGTGGCTCAGCGGTCCCGGGGAGCATTTCGACGAGAGTTGCGTCCGAGTCGTGGTAGGCCGGGGCGTCGAGCGAGATTTCGCGCTGGTCGAGCCGGCGCAGTAGCTCGGTCATCTTTTCGGGGCTCGTGTCGAAATCGGCCGCGAGAGTCGCGATCAGCTCCTCGGGATCGGCGATGACATTCGACAGCCGCGCGCGCTCTCGACGCAGGCGGAAGAACAGCTTCGATCGGAATGGGCCGGAGCCAGCGCCGATCATCGTGCTCGAACGAACGACAGCCTCGAGTACGAAGGCGCGAATCCAATACCCCGCGTAGGTCACGAATCGCGTGCCACGGTGTGGATCGAACTTGCGTACTGCCGTCACCAAGCCGACGCTGCCTTCGGCGATCAGGTCGCCGAGCGTCACGCCGTAGCGCCGGTACTGCAGCCCAATGGCGATGACGTATCGCAGGTTCGCTTCGACGAGGCGGTCCGCGGCGTCTTGGTCCCCTTCGTCACGGACGCGTAGGGCGAGCTCGTGCTCTTCTTCGCGGGACAGCTTGGGGATGGCCCGGACTTGCTGAATGTATCGATCGAGTGAGGCGGATGACTGCATGATGATGTCCTGTATGCGAGCAATGGGGTTACGTTACGTTACCCCCGGCTGTCAAGTGCAGTTATCCGGGCCTCCTCAAAGACGGCCTTGCCCCCACGCAGCGCTGAAATGATTGAGGAATTAGGTGGCGAAGCTAGAGCCACACCCGCAGGTTTGTTTAGCCTGCGGATTTACGAATTTGAACCCTGCGCCTTGCAGGCCCTCGACGTAGTCGATCTCGGTGCCTTCGACATACTGCGCGCTCATCATGTCCACGTAGATGGGAATGCCATGCGAGGTGAAGGTCTGGTCCATGTCGGAGGTCTCGTCCTCGAAGAACAAATCATACGAAAAACCCGCACAACCGCCGCCAATGACCCGCACTCGGAGGCCTTGATCGGCCAGGCCTTCGGCGTCTCGGATTTCTTTGACCTTCTCTGCGGCTCGGGTGGTGAGGTTCAGCATGATGCTCCTTTGGCGCCTACTATAAGGTCGACCCTCGGTTCGCGCCAGCACCCTACGTTCCGTACCGTCACCTTGGGGAAGGACGCACCCCGGGGCCTTGTTCCACCGGGCCGAGGGCGCGGGCCCGGGCTCCGTCAATCGCAAAGCCTTCCGGGCCCTCGGTCTCGAATCCGCGCTTGAGATAGCCGAGTGCCGAAACGCCCTCGTGCTCCGGCACGGCCGACGTGATTTCGCCAACGACCGTGTCCGCCACGGTAATGGGGGCCTTGGCCCTCGGAGCCTCGGCGCTCTCGATTGCCCACCGCCACAAGACCTTGGGAGCTTTCCCTCGGTTTTCGAGCATGACCACCGTCTCTTGACCGATGTAGCAACCCTTATTGAATGAGACGGCGATAGGGTTCAACCCACTCTCCTGGGGGTAGGTCCATTCGCCAAAATCGACCCCGAAGCGCGGCCGCCCGCGAACAACGTGGGCGTGGTTCCACGCCTGGTCGCTCACCCACCCACCACCGAGCTCGCGACTGCGGGCGATCAAGCGTTCGAGCTCCGACTCGAGCTCCGCGCTCGACACGACCCATTGCCGGCCTCCGACCCCGAGCCGATCGGCGGGCCACCCTCCCTCTGCGACCTCGCTCGCACCAGGGCCCTGCGCGGTAATCACGCGCAGGTCGTCGCAAAGCTCGAGGTCGACATCCTCCATGATGATGTAGCGGTCGAAGCGTTCGAGCAGCGCGCTCACCTGGGCCGCCGGCACGTCCAGCAAGACGTCGTCCTCGCGAACGAGCGCATAGACATCGGCCAGGATCCGTCCTTTGAGGCTGAGGACGAACGCGTACACAGAGCCTCCGGGCTCGACGCCTTCAACTTGATTGGTGAGCTGCCCCTGCAGCCACTCGCGAGCGTCATCGCCACTGACCGAGATGATCGCGCGGTCACTGAGCGAAAGCACGCCGACGAAGCGTTGCAGCCAATTGAGCTCGCGTGCGTGCGCCATGCGGTAGTTCTGGTGCGCAATCCCTGAGCAGGCAAGTGCTGCGCTCAGTGCTCGATCGGCTCGATGTGCGCCGCGTGAAGGGAGACCATGCCAGCTTCCGCTCGTACGCGCGCCGCTCCGTCGGGGTCGATACCATCGAACACCCCTTCGCCGTCCTCCCAGCAAACCTGCTCTCCCACCAATGCCAAGCAAGGCCGCAGGGCATCTACCACGACAGCTGCACCGTCTTTAACGAAGCGCTGCACCCATCGTTCCATGTGAGAGAGGAGGGTGGCTAGCACCTCGACTCGATCGAAAGGTTCGTCATTCCCCTGCTCCGCCCGCAGGGATGTCGCGGCGCCCGCGAGATCGGGTGGCCATTGTGTGCGGTTGACGTTCAGGCCCACCCCAATGATCACCGAATCGATGCGCATGCCGACCGTTCTGCTCTCGACGAGCACGCCGGCACACTTGCGGCGCTCGATCCAGATATCGTTGGGCCACTTCACCAGGACGGAACGGCCGGGCAAGAGGCTCGCGACCGCATCTCGAACCCCGAGCCCCGTGGCGAGTGTGATGAGCGCGGTCGAGGCGGGCGCCACTGCGGGACGTGTCACCACGGAGAAATAGAGGTCGGCGCCCGGGGGCGAGAGCCACTGCCGCCCATGCGCGCCCCGGCCGCGGGTCTGCTGGTCGGCCAACACCACGTGGCCGTCCTTTGCGCCTTCAGCCGCCGCCTCGGACGCATCGTCCATCGTCGAAGCGGTGCTCTCGTGAACCGTCAACGAGCTCCCCCAGCTTCCGGTTACTCGGCGGCGTAGCTGCTCCGGCCGCAGGTCGTCGATCACGGTCTAGACCCAGTCGAGCCCGAGGTCGCACGAAGGCGACGAGTGAGTGAGCGCACCGACGCTGATCACGTCGACCCCCAGTGCGCCGAGCGCGGCGATGCGCTCTAGCGTGATTCCGCCCGACACTTCGACGATCGCCTGGCCGTCGACCGACGCGAGCGCATCGCGCACCTCCTCGTCATTGAAGTTGTCGAGCATGACGATGTCGGCTCCGGCCGCGAGCGCTTCTTCGAGCTGGGCGGGCGTATCGACTTCGCATTCGATGCGGCATGTGTGCGGCGCGTAGGCGCGCGCGCGTTCGATCGCTTGGGTGCACCCACCTGCGGCGGCGATGTGGTTGTCTTTGATCAACACGGCCGCGCCCAAATCCTCGCGGTGGTTGTGGCCTCCCCCGCAGCGAACCGCGTAGCGCTCGAAGGCACGCAATCCCGGTGTCGTCTTACGGGTGTCTGTGATCCTCGTCCCGGAACCACCCGGCAATGCGTCGACAAATGCCCTGGTCATGGTCGCGACTCCGGTGAGCCGCTGCAGGAAATTCAGCGCAACACGTTCGCCGAGCAGAATCGACGTTGCCGGCCCGCAGAGCGTCGCAATCGAGGTGCCTGCCTCCACCACGTCGCCATCCTGTACATGGGCGTCGACATCTACCAGAAGGTCGACCTGGGCGAAGACCTCTTCGATGATCGGCAGGCCGCACACGACGACGCGCTCGCGGGCGTTCAGCGTGGCGGTGCCGAGCGCCGTCGGCTCCACGCAGGCTTCGGAGGTGATGTCTCCGCGATCGATGTCTTCGGAGAGGGCGCGACGGACGGTTTCCGCGAGAATGGTCGGAGCCGGCGGGGTGGCCTGCATGAGTGGGTTATAGCCAACTCCGCGCCAGAATCTCGGAATAAAGATTGCTCATCGCGTGGAGCGTGAGGGCCGCGCCGATTCCGCCACGCCATGCTCGCGTCCATCCGAAGAGAAGGGCAGGGAAAAAGACCGCCAGGCGGGCAGGGTGGGGCTCGACCATGAAGTGAATCGCCGCGAACAGAGCCGCCTGGAGCACCCATGCGCCCAGCGCGAGCTCCACGCCGAGCACGCGTAGCCGCTTTGTCGTGAGGTCGCTCAGCGCGGTCTGCACGTAGCCGCGAAAGAAGGCTTCCTCTGGCAACGCAACTACGATGAGCTGCGCGACTGCAAAGCTTAAAACGTTGGGAGGGAGTGCCAGCGAGAAGTCTTGTGCAGGCTCGTTCCACCAGCAGAAGCCAACTGCGTAGAGTGGAAACACGACGGCCCCGACGCCGGCCGCCACGCCGAGCTCCACGGCGGCGGACGGGAGCGCCTTGCGAAACGCTCGCCCGAGGTCGACGAGTCCGAGCGGGCCTACCGGTCGTTCGTCGGTAGCGGGCTCCAGGAGCCCACCGAGCGCAACGCCGTAGTGTGCAGGGTCGCCACGGGTGAGCCGGATCGCTGTCAGTAGAAAGATGGCCGCGACGACCAAGTGGACGTATTGCCCCACGAAGGCGAGCGGCTCGAGCCGGGTCACCGCGAAGACGGCCACACACACCAGCGCATATACCTGCACGGTCTGTCGTAGCGATGGGCGCGTGTGAGCCATCGCGCCACAACTACAGCGGCAGGCGCCCCTTGCCAAGAAGCAGGCGAAGTCTACACTCCGCGGACTTCATAGGGGCCACGAGCACGGGTGAGGCGCAGCGGTGATTTCCGAAGACAAGATTGCTGAAATCCGGGAACGCGCCCCCATCGCAGAGGTCATCGGCAACTACGTTGCCCTCAAGAAGTCCGGCAACAGCCTCAGGGGCCTTTGCCCGTTCCACAACGAAAAGACGCCATCCTTCTACGTGCACCCAAATCGCGGTTTCTACCACTGCTTTGGGTGCAAAGCGTCAGGCGACGTGTTTTCGTTTTTGATGCACGTCGAGGGCAAAACCTTTCCCGAAATTGCGCGCGACCTTGCCGAGCAAACCGGCGTGCAGTTGCCGGTGTACGACCCCGAGCGTGAGGCGGAGTTCCAACGCAGCAAGAAGCAGTCGGACCGACTTGCGTCTTTGATGGAGAAGGCAACCGACTTTTACTCCGCGCAGCTGCACGAACATCCCGACGGCGGCGTTGCGCGCAGCGAGTTCTTGGAACGTGGTATCTCCGAAGAGTCGGCGCGCAGGTTTCGCCTCGGCTATGCGCCTCACGGATGGGACTCGCTTGCGCGCTTCTTGGAGGGTGCTGGCGCATCGCCTGCGGATGCCGAAGCGGTGGGGCTCATCGTTCCGCGTCGCTCGGGTCGCGGCCATTACGATCGATTCCGGCATCGGTTGATGTTCCCGATTGCTGATGTGCACGGCAAAGTCGTTGCGTTCAGCGGCCGCGCGTTGTCGCCTGCGCCATCGATGGAAGAGCAGAAAGAACCGCCTGCGAAGTACATCAACAGTCCAGAGAGCGAACTCTATCACAAGGGCGAAGTGCTCTACGGGTTGCACGAGGGTCGCGTCGAGATTCGACGCGAAGACGCCACCGTTCTGTGCGAGGGAAACTTCGATCTCGTCGCGCTTCACCAGGCAGGGTTTCAAAACGCAGTTGCGCCCATGGGCACTGCCTTTACCGCGGCGCATGCCAAGTTGATCAAACGCTTTGCGCAGAAGGTCGTGTTGCTGTTCGATGGCGACAAAGCTGGCCGCAAAGCGGTTCGCGAAGCGTACACGGTCGTGCGTAAAGCCGGGCTGGAAGCTCACGTTGTGACGCTGCCTCAGGGCGCCGACCCGGATAGCTTTCTCAGAGAGCAGGGAGCGGAGTCGCTGCGGATCCGAATCGTGAGCGCGCCCACCATTATCGAATATTTAATTGATGATTCTGCGGCGACTGTGGAGCCGAACCCCCACGCAAAGGCCGACGCGATCGCGAAACTTGGTCCGATTCTTGCCGAGGTTGACAGCCCGATCGAACGCGGCCTCTACGTTGAACGCGTCGCCCGTAAATTCGGGATCGGCGACGTCGGTTTGGTGCGTCGCGAGTTACGTCGCGGGTTGGGTCGAAGTAGCGATCGCCCCGCACCCCGTCGTGACGCAGTGCAGCAGGCGATTGCAACACCAGTGTCGGAGTTACAGTCGAAGTTGATTTCGCTTCTGATCGATCAACCAACGTTGATCCACGACGAGCGCGTGCAGAAGCTGCCGAAGCTTTTGACGAGCCCGGATCTTCGCGCCATCTTTGATTCTATCTTGCGGATGGTGGACAAGCAGGGATCGCTCGAAGTCACGGGCTTGCTGGACGAATTGAATGACAATCAATTCCGGCCGTGGTTGGAAGCAAAGTTGGCAGTGCAGGAGCACAGCCTCGAAGAGGCACGCCAAATTTTGGATGAAGGCCTTCCACTTCTCGAGCAGAGAAACATCGAACATGAGCTGCCCCGTCTGCAACAACGCATCGTCGAAGCGCGCCGAGTTGGCGACGACGCGTTGGCAGCAGGGCTCACTCGAGAGTTTGTGGAGCTGACGCGCAGCGCACACAAGCTCAAGTCGAATACCAAGCAGAGGTGAAGATGGCGAGCAAGAGCTCAGTGCGTAACGATGGATCGACCAAATCCAAGTTCAATTCTGAACCCGTGTCGCGCGTGGTGCCGAAGATCAAAGGCCGCGAACGCAAAGAGGTGCAAGTGCTCCTCGAACGTGGCCGGATGCAAGGCCATCTGACGTACGACGAACTCAACGAAGCGCTGCCGCCAGACATGGTGACGTCGGACCAAATCGACGACCTCATGGTGTGGCTCAAGAGCGAAGACATCGACGTGGTCGACGGTGCGCCCGAAGGCCAAAGCCGAACGAGCGAGGTTCCCGTTGCAGCGACGAGAAGCTCGGTCCGCCGCGCCGCCACGATTCCGCCTCCCGCTGATGATAGCTACACGCAGAAGTCGAACGACCCAGTTCGCATGTACTTGCGAAAGATGGGGTCCGTTTCGCTCCTCACACGCGAGGGCGAGGTTGAAATCGCCAAACGCATCGAAGAGGGCGAAGACCAGATTTTCGATGTGATTTTGAACTCGCCCGTGGGCGTTTCTGAGATTTTAGAGATCGGCGAGAGCCTCCGGAAGAGCAAACTCCGCGTCAAAGACGTCGTCCGTGACCTCGACAAGGAAGAAGAAGTCGACTTCGAGGGGGCCAAGCTTCGCGCGCTCAAGCTCTTCGACAAGGTCAAGCGCATCGAGTCGTCGTTGGTAAAGGTGCAGAGCGAGATCGAGGGCAAGCGACGGGTCTCCGACCGCAGCAAGAAGCAGTACGCGGCGCAGCTCGACAAGCATCTTCACGAGCGCGTCGCCGTCTTGCGAGAGCTCAACCTCACCAAGAAGCAGATCGATCGCGTGGTCACAGGCATCAAAGCCTACACCCGCCGCGTCGAACGTGCAGAGCGCGAGATGCTCGAAGCCGAAGCGCGCGTGGGCGGCCTCAAGTACAAAGACATGAAGCGCGTGCTTCGCGACATGCAAGAGAGCAAGGCGGTCGAGAAGAGGGTCCAGCGGAAGTACGGCTCCGAAGAGCAGATCCTTCTGTCAGAGGAGCACATCCGTGACGCGCAGAAGGCCATCGTCGATGTCGAAGACGACATGGGGCAACCGGTCGAGCAGTTGCGAGATACCTACCGAGCCCTGGCGAGAGGTGAGCGACAGTCCGAGCGCGCCAAGGCCGAGCTCGTCGAAGCCAACCTTCGTCTCGTCGTCTCGATCGCCAAGAAGTACACGAACCGCGGTCTGCAGTTCCTCGACCTGATTCAGGAGGGGAACATCGGTCTCATGAAGGCTGTCGACAAGTTCGAGTACCGGCGCGGCTACAAGTTCTCGACGTACGCCACGTGGTGGATCCGTCAGGCCATCACCCGGGCGATCGCGGACCAGGCGCGCACGATTCGAATTCCGGTCCACATGATCGAAACGATCAACAAACTGATCCGCACCTCACGCTACCTCGTGCAGGAGCTCGGTCGTGAGCCAGACCCGGAGGAGATTGCCGAGCGCATGGAGATGCCGCTCGAGAAGGTCCGCAAGGTCCTGAAGATCGCCAAGGAGCCGATCAGCCTCGAAACCCCAATCGGCGAGGAAGAGGACAGCCATCTCGGCGACTTCATCGAGGACAAGAACGCAGTCTCGCCGGTCGAGGCCGTCATCGACGGCAACCTCGAAGACCAAACCCGCCGCGTCCTCAAGACCCTGACCCCCCGCGAGGAAAAGGTCCTCCGCATGCGCTTCGGCATAGGCGAAAAGAGCGACCACACCCTCGAAGAAGTAGGCCAAGACTTCGAAGTGACGCGCGAACGCATCCGCCAAATCGAGGCGAAAGCGTTACGAAAGCTCCGCCACCCGAGCCGCTCGAAGCAGCTACGTTCTTTCGTGGATAACTGACCGGGGCCCGAGGGAACGCGACACGCAGATCCCGCGGACGGGGCGGCCTGCAAATGTGGCCGGATAGACTGGGGAGCTTGGGCCACGCACGCCGCCCCTCGGTGCTCGCGCCAATCGGCGGTGGTTGCTTCCATGGCCGATTGTCACTCACACGCCGCTGGATCCGCGCATCGCGTTCCCCCGTGCCCCTCCGTAAGACACTGGCTAAACCCACGTCCCATTGGGGTACCCCCGTACGTCGACTTCTACATAGGAGAACGGCTCGGGATGGGCAGCACAGCGATTGGGTCGGCGCCTAGCCGTGTGTCGACGTATGGAGCCTTGGCGACGGGGCTCCCAATTGCGAGCACGCCCGTCGCGAGCCGTTCTCCGATCTGTATGGTTGGCTTTCACTCGCATTGCGCCGCTGATCGGGCTAGAAGTGTCCCCGCGGGCCCATAGCTCAATTGGTTAGAGCCCCCGGCTCATAACCGGGTTGTTCCTGGTTCGAGTCCAGGTGGGCCTACTAAGCAAAACCGCGTCGCGGTTTTGCTTGAGCCCCGTGGACGGCGCGAAGCGCCGGCTTTGCGGGGCCGCGTCTATCGGTTCTCTTGCGCCCCGCAGCAAGGCACGCTACAGCCCCGCCAGCTTTGGCTGACCACGGAGGCGATCCTTGCGCGAAGAGCTTTTAGCGCTGGCTAAACTTGCTGAAATGGATGACTCGGCGCGTGACATCGACGCTGAGCTCAAACAGATCCCGCAGAGCTTGGAAGAACTGCGGGACAACGTGCAAACGCTGGAAACCATGCTCGCCCATGAGCGCCAGCAGCTCGAGGAAGCGGAGCAGCTCAAGGCGCAACAGGGCACCGAGCTCAAGGAGCGGAACGAAGGGCTGCAGCGGGCTCGCAAGAAGGTCGCACAAGCGTCTAGCATCCGCGAAGCCGACGCCGGCGAGCGAGAGGTCGAGGCCAACCGTCGCTCGATCAAAGAGCGCGAAGACGAGCTCGGCCGAATCGGTCAAGCAATCGAAGCGAAGACTGCGTCCCTTGCCGAGCGCGAAAAAGACTTCGAAGAAGCCAAGAGCGTTTTGCAGTCGAAGGAAGAGTCCTCCAAGACCCGCATCGCCGAGCTCGAAGAGCAACGCGGCAAGCTGCTCGACGGTCGAGAGGGACTCGCCGCCAAAGTCCCGAAGTCAGTCGTCAAGCGCTACGAGCGCCTCAAGACGGGCATCACCAACGTCGTCATCATCATCAGCGACGGCACGTGCACCGGCTGCCGAATGGCGCTTCCGCCACAACTGACCATCGAGCTACAACGCGCGAACGACCTTCATCAGTGCCCACATTGCCGCCGGATCATCATTCACAAGAAAGTGATCGAAGACTAGGCGCAACGACCGTGTCAGACGATCGCTAACCAGCTGTCGTCCGGGACATTCACTCCGCGCACGGCGTCGAAGTATGCGCTTTGCACCTTCTCGGTGATCGGCCCACGCGACCCCGCGCCGATTGTTCTGTCATCGAGCTCGCGGACGGGTGTGACCTCGGCGGCGGTGCCGACCATGAAGACCTCGTCGGCGATGTAGAGCTCGTCGCGCGAGATCAGGCGTTCGTGGATGGTGAGCCTCAGGTCGTGCATCACACGCATGACCGAGTTGCGGGTGATGCCGCCCAAGATCGAGACGCCCATTGGCGGTGTTGCGATCTCACCGTCGCGGACCACGAAGATGTTCTCGCCGGACGCCTCGGAGACGTAGCCCTGAGTGTCGAGCATGATGGCCTCGTCGTAGCCGATACTCTGGACCTCGCGCTTTGCGAGGATCGAGTTGACATAGTGGCCGTTGATTTTGCCCTTCGACATCAAGGTATTTACGCCTGCTCGCTGAAACGAGCTCACCTTGGCGCGTATGCCCCGCCGTAGGCCTTCCTCGCCGAGGTATGCGCCCCAACGCCATGCGATGACGGCCACTCGCGTTGGGTTGGTCTTGGCGCCGAGCCCCATCTCGCCGTCGCCCATGAAGGCGATGGGCCGCAGGTAGCACTCGTCGAGGCCGTTGGCCCGAACCGTCTCGAGGCACGCCTCGACGATCTCCTCTTGGCTGTGCGGCATCGGGAGCATACAAATGTGGGCAGAATCGAACAGGCGCCGAATGTGTTCTTCCAAACGAAAGATCGCGCTTCGTCCGTCTTTCAGCTTGTAGCAGCGAATGCCTTCGAAGACGCCCAGCCCGTAGTGGAGGGTGTGGGTCAAAACGTGGACGTTCGCCTGCTCCCAAGGAATGAGCTTCCCATCGAGCCAGATCTTGTCCACTTTGTCGACCATTGCTGCTCCTTACACCCCCACCAATCGGGGGTCGCGCGTATGTAGCATAAATCCGCAATTCCGCTGAGTTGACCTGATTGGGGGCATGGAGTAGAAACGCCGGCGCTTCAGGGGCCTGGAACGCAGCGTGCATCCGGGCTCCACGAGCATTGAGGGTTGGTAGTGCTGTATTCGTTATTTCACATTTTGCTTCAGCCTGACGTGAGCGGTGGTCCGGTCGCGCCCCCTACGGGAGGTGGCGGTCCAGTACCCGGGCCCATGGGCTGTGGCGGCGGCGGAACCGAGCAAATCGGTTTGCTTCTACTGATGTTCGCGGTTCTCTACTTCCTGATGATCCGACCACAGCAGAAGCGCGCCAAGCAGCACGAAACGATGATGGGTGCCCTTCAGAAGGGGGACATCGTCCGTACCAATGGGGGAATCCGCGGCGAGATCACCGCGCTCGACGAGCGTGACGTGACCATCGAGGTCGCGGACCGCACACGCATCAAGGTGTTGCGGAGCCACGTTGCAGGGTTGGACCAACCCCCCGAAGAGAAAAGCTAAACGCACAGGCGAGGATCATGGATCGAGGCTGGTATTTTCGTTTGGCAATCGTTGTCGGCTCGTCCGCCCTGGGCTTTCTCGCCCTGTGGCCGAGCGTTGATCGATGGTTGCCATGCCCCGACATAGTTAAAGAGACTTTCGAGAATCAGATCAACCCCGGCCTCGATATCAAAGGCGGCCTTCGATTGATGTACGAAGTCGAGGTCGACGAGTACATTCGCGACCGCCGGGACCGGGTCGCCGAGCAGGTGCAGCGCCAGTGCGGTGTTCTGATCGGTGTCGTTTCTGAGGAGGAAGTCGACGAAATCGACAAAGCCAAGCTCGACGAGATTCGTCAGCGGTGCAAAGTCGAGCGCGTCGACAAGGATGGCGGTGCGGTTCGAGCGATTCGGATGACGTTCTCCAACCAAGAGGACGCGCAGAAGCTCTCCAAGACCTGGGTGAAGGACTATTTCCGCGACCTCCGCGTCGCGAGCGGCGTGGGCGACCTGGTGGTCGACCTTCACATGCGCGAAGAGCAGCTTGCCAACATGCGCGAGACTGCAGTTCGTCAGTCCGAGCGCACAATCACCAACCGTATCGACAGCATGGGCGTTCTCGAGCCGACCGTCATCGCCCGGCCGAACGACGGTGACATCATCATCGAGATTCCCGGCGCGCAGGAGAGCTCGTTCGAGCGGATCAAATCGATCATCAGCCGCACCGCGCAGCTGAGTTTCAAGATCGTCGATGACGAGTCAGACGCGCGCGCCGTCTTCACCGCGCCGCCGGAGGGGATCTACCTCAACCAGGGCGCCCAGGTCTTTGCCGAGGCCTTCGGAGAGGATGCGCGCGATCGCCTCCGCGCATACATCGCAACGCTCCCGGTGCCTGACGATCACGAGGTCTCCATCGGCCGCCAGGATCCCGACCCCGAGCGGGGAGGCGAGGGCTGGCGCACCTATTACATGTACCGCGTCGCCGATGCGACCGGCGAGGACCTCGATGACGCCTCGGTTGGCTTTGACCCGCAGAGCGGCAGCCCCGAGGTCGACTTCACCATGAACACGCGCGGCGCATCGCGCATGGCTGACCTCACCGGCCGCAGCATCGGCAAGCGCATGGCGATCGTCCTCGACGACCGCGTTGAGTCGGCGCCCGTCATTCAGGGCCAGATCGGTGCGCGCGGCCGCATCACCCTTGGCGCCTACCTCGACCGCAACGAGCTTTTACAGGAGGCTAGAGACCTCGTCGTCGTGCTTCAGGCCGGCGCGCTTCCCGCCCCGCTTCGCCCGGCCAACGAGCAGCTCATCGGCCCAACGCTCGGTCAGGACTCCGTGCGGAAGGGCGCGGTTGCTGCGCTGGTTGGAGTCATCCTGGTCTTGATTTTCATGGCCGCCTACTATCAGGTCGCCGGCCTGGTCGCGAATGCGATGGTCTTGCTGAACCTGCAGCTTCTACTCGGAACCATGTCCGGGATCGGCGCCACGCTCACGCTGCCCTGTGTCGCCGCGATCGCGCTTACGGTTGGTATGGCCGTCGATGCGAACGTGCTCATTACAGAGCGCATCAGGGAAGAGCTAAGGCTCGGAAAATCTCCGCGCTCTGCAGTGGAGCAGGGGTACGCACGGGCGTATTCGTCGGTGTTCGATAGCCAGCTCACGACGGCCATCGCGGGGATCGTGCTTTGGCAGTTCGGCACCGGGCCGATCAAGGGGTTTGCCACGATGCTGTTGATCGGCATCGGGACCTCGCTCTTCACCGGCACGTTCTGCTCCAAGGTGCTCTTCGACTGGCTCGTACGCGGTATGCGCGTGCAGCGACTGCGGGTGGGCTGACATGGAATTCATCAAACCCGGCACCTATATCGACTTCATGAAGTACCGCGGGCCGGTGATCACCGTCCTCGGTCTGATGGCTACCCTGAGCCTCGTCTCGCTCTTCTACCCCGGGCCCAACTACGGCATCGACTTCGCCGGCGGCACCGAGGTTCAGCTGGCCTTCAAGGCCGAGACGTCGCCGGGCGAGGTCCGCAACGCCCTCGAAGATGGGGGGTACGCCCGCCCGGACGTGATCAGCGTCGAGGACATGCCCAACGAGTACATCATCCGCGTTCGCGAGGTATCGTCCCTGCCTGAGGAGCAGATCGAGAAGATCCGCGAGGCGGCCGCGGCAGCGCTCGGCGAGGACGTTGTGCGCGAGATGAAGGTTTCGCCAGGCGGCGACAAGATCACGCTCCGTGTTTCGGGTGAGGTCCATGAGCAGCAGCTGCAAGAGGCCCTCGAGGCCGGTGGCGCGCACGTTCGCTCGATCAACTCGCTCGCGGGCAGTCGCGATCCCCGGTACGAGGCGCACCTCGTCGGTGTCGCGGACGAGCTGCTCGATCTGCTTCGGGAGCGGTTTCCCGACCGAGCGCCTGACGAGGCGCTTCGCGTCGAGTGGGTCGGTCCGAAGGCGGGCGAGCAGCTTCGCGACGCGGCGATTCAGTCACTGCTGTACGCCATCGCATTCATCATGCTGTATGTGGCGTTCCGCTTCGACTTGAGATTTGCGCCAGGCGGGGTCATCGCCATGCTGCATGACGCGCTCATCACGCTTGGCATCTACGTCCTTCTGCAAAAAGAAGTGAACCTCACTACGGTCGCCGCGCTTCTCACCATCATGGGTTATTCGATCAACGACACTATCGTCGTGTTCGACCGAATCCGTGAGAACATGGTGCGCGTCCGAGACAAGAGCCTCCGCGAGCTGATCAACCTCAGTACCTCGCAAATGCTATCGCGAACCCTCGTCACATCGCTCACGACGCTCTTGTCGGTGTCTGCGTTCTTTTTCCTGGGCACCGGAGTCATTCAGGACATCGCCTTCGCGTTGGGCATAGGTATTATGATCGGCACGTTGTCGTCGATCTTCATTGCCGCGCCGATCACCGAGCTGATGGACCGGCGTCTCTTCAGTCGTTCACGGGGCTAGCTCCGTGGACAGGTACAGCGTGCGGCCCTCCGACGAACGGGCGGCCGGCATGCTTGCCGACGCCTGTGGATTGGGGCTGACTGCGGCCCAAGTGCTTCTGCATCGGGGTCTCTGCGATGCAGAGGAGGCGCGCTCATTTCTCGACTCCACGCTGCGCGGGTTGAGCTCTCCCGAGCCGATGGCCGACCGCGCGCTGGCCTCGGAACGCATCGCGCGCGCGATCCGCGCCAGGGAACGGATCGTCGTGTTTGGCGACTACGATGTCGATGGCACGACCTCGGCCGTGATTCTCAGCGAGATGATCGCCACCCTCGGAGGAGAGGTGCGAACCCTCATCGCAGACCGATTTCACGGGGGATATGGCCTCAGTGATGAGGCTCTCGACCGGTGTCTGGCTGAACGGCCCGGCCTGTTGGTGACCTGTGATTGCGGCTCGAGCGACCACGAACGGATCGCCAAGGCCACTGCCAACGGCATCGACGTCATCGTGGTCGACCACCACCTCGTGCCGCAAGAAGCCCTCCCGGCGTTTGCCTTTCTCAATCCGCATCGCCCCGAATGCGGCTTCGCCTACAAGGGCCTGTGCAGCGCGGGCCTTGCCTTTTCGTTGGGTGCCGCGCTCCGCTCGGAGCTGGGCGCCCGACTCGACCTTCGTGCATGGCTAGACTTGGTGGCGATTGGCACGATCGCCGACATCGCACCGCTGACCGGGGACAATCGGCGTCTGGTCCGGGCGGGCTTGAAAAAGATCGGCGCGCCTGGCACGAGGCCGGCTCTCGTCGCGCTGCGGCAGGCCGCCAAGATCCCAGAGTCCGCCCAACTCACAGCGCGTGACGTGGCCTTTCGCTTTTCACCCCGGCTCAACGCGCCGGGCCGGCTCGGCGTTGCCGACCTCACGCTCCGTTTCCTGACTGCGACAACCCCGAAGGAGGCGTGGGGCTTGCTCCAAGACGTCGAGGCGCAGAACGACGAGCGCAAAGCACTCGCGAATCGAGCAACCGAAGAGGCACGCGCACAGGTGTGCGAGCTCTACGGAGAGACGCCTGAAGAAGGTGTGGTCGTCGCGAGCGACGCGTGGCATCGTGGGGTCGTCGGCATCGTGGCCGCACGCCTGGTGGACGCGTTTGGCGTCCCCGCGGTCGTGATCGCAGTCGACGGCGAGCACGGCCACGGCAGCGCTCGAACGACGGCTGACTTCGACGTCTACAGCGCGCTCGCCCGATGCACATCGGATCTAAGCGCTTGGGGCGGCCATCGCGCCGCGGCGGGGCTCTCCTTGTCGAAGAGCGCAATCGATTCCTTCCGCGCAGCGTTCCTACGGGCCACGCAGGGCGAGGGCTTCGGCGAGCAGCGGTTGGCGGAGGTCGACGTTGCGCTTGGCGGGGCGTTCCGCGTTCCCACCCTCGAGGATCTGCAGCGACTCGGCCCGTTCGGCGAAGGTCATCCGGTGCCCACGTTCTTAGTCGACGCGCACGTCGTGGAAGCGAAGGGGGTTGGCGAAGGGCGCGCCCACGGAAAACTCAAGCTGCGCGTCGGTCAGGATTCCGTTCGCGCGTTCGCGCCCGGCATGTTCTCGCGCATCGAAGGCCGGGAGAACCTCCGGCTCGTCGGCGAGTTTCAGCCCGACCATTGGATCGGCGGGCGTGCGGTCGAGCTCCTCGTCAAGGACGTACTCGACTAGTGTGCGGATCTCTTTCCTTGTGGTCGGCTTACGTCCTCGTCGCTCCGCTGCGAGGCACATGAGTGCCTCTCACTACGCTCCTGCGGGCGCGCTCGACCACCAAAAATCTCTCGCACACTAAGTTTCTGGATCACGCACCAGACCTTACCTGCCGGTCCATTGGGGCTCGCGCTTCTCGAAGAACGCGGCGAGACCTTCCTTGGCATCCTCGCTGTTGAGTACGGCGTAGAGCTGCTCACGCAGGTAGGGAAGGGCCTCTTCGACCGACATTTTGCGCTGCTCGTTGAAGGCGTTGAGCCCCATCCGCATGGCGTTGGGCGACTGCTTCGCGAGCTGCCCGGCAAGCTCCGCGACACGCGCATCGAGCTGGTCGTCCGGCACGACCTCGGTCAGCAAACCGATCTCCTGCGCCTTCGTTGCGGTGATCTTGTCACCCAGCAAGATGAGCTTCAGCAGCTCCCGAGAGTGAACGACGCGTTGAAGGACTGCCATGATCATCATGGGGAACAAGCCGCGCTTGATCTCCGGTGTTCCGAGGATCGCGCTTTCGCAGGCGATGGCGAAGTGACAGCAAGCGACGATGCCCATCGCGCCGCCCATCACGTATCCCGGGATGCGTGCGACGATGGGCTTTTTCATCGTGTCGAAGCGCAGGAGCAAGTCATCGAACTCGCCCTTCTTCTCGAGCTTGCTCCGGTCCGCGGTCATACCCTTCAGGTCCGCGCCTGCGCTGAATGCGTTCCCAGCCCCCGTCAGCACGATCACCCGTACGTCGTCAGAGGCTTCTGCGTCGTCAAGGGCCCACAGAAGCTCGTTCACTACCTCCTGGCTGAGCGGGTTCTTCTTCTCCGGCTTGTTGAAGGTCAGGGTGACGATGTGCCCGTCCTGCTGCACGAGCAGGGATTGATAGTCGCGCTCCTCCATCGCCGGATTCTTGGGCGCTCGTTCAGTGAATTCAAGGCGAATGATTCCGCCCGTAACGTCGCGTGGTTGCAGCTATTTCGAGGTCCGTGTAGTGTAGGCTGAGACGCAGCGGGGGGCAGAGTGAGCTGGGAGCAGATCGGATGTGCGGTTGCATTGGCGGCGGTGGTTTCGCTGTCTGCGCCTCCTCGTGCTGCCGATGCGCAAACCGACCCGGCTGTATTTGACACTGTCCGAGCCACGCCGAAGGGCACGATCGGCTTGGGGCTCGTTGGCGCTGAGCTCGGGCTCATCATTCCCTCCGTGTCGGGGCTCAACGACGCCTGGGCGTTGGCTGTCTTCCCGGTCGTCGGCGCCGCCGGCGGTGCGCTTGCGGGCTACTTCGCTCTCGACAAACCCGGCCGCGAAAAGGCTTCGGTCGCCACGCTGGTCGTTGGCTTGGCCGGTGTGCTCCCTGCCATCCTGGTCACCGTCAAAGGCGTCCGTCGGGAGCGGCAGGAACGCTGGGAACCGACCCCTCAAATCGACCTGCGAACCGAGAAGGAGCAACGCGCCTTCGAAACGGCCGAGGCGGGCCCTGGGCTCCTCCGGAGGTCCCGCTCCGGGCTTCGTGTGGCCATGCCGGGCATTTCAGTGTCGCGTCGCGGGGCCCAGAGTGTGGAAACGGCGAAGATGGGCGGGTTGCGCGACCGCACCGAGATGCGGCTTTCCCTCGCGTCTGGCGTGTTTTAGCGTTCCCGTATGATCACGTCGACAGTGCGGAGGACTGTGCGCGAGCGTGCGCTGGTGTCTCCGGGAGATCACGTGCTCGTGGCGTGCTCCGGCGGGCCGGACTCGACCGCCCTGTTGCACGTGCTGCATCGGCTTCGGAGCGAGCTTGGCATCACGCTTTGCGTTGCGTCGATCGATCACGGCCTGCGGCCCGAGTCTGCATCTGAGGTCGAGCACGTGGGTGCCTTTGCAAGCACGCTCGGCGTGCCGTTCTATCCGGTGCGCGTCGATCTCGCGACCGAAGGCGTCTCGATTCAGGCGCGAGCGCGCGAGCTTCGGTATGGAGCATTGCGCGAGGTGGCCCGTGCTCACGGCGCCGTCCGGATCGCCGTCGGGCACACCCAGGATGATCAAGCGGAAACGGTGCTCGCGCGAGTGCTCCGTGGTGCCGGCCTCCGCGGCCTCGAGGGGATCGAGGCCCGAAGGATGGATGGAGTAATCCGCCCGCTGCTCGATTGCCGTCGTCCCGACGTGCGGGCTTACGCGGAGGAGCGAGCACTTCCATTCGTTGACGACCCTTCGAATCATCAACGCACCTTCGAGCGGGTTCGCATTCGTCACGAGGTTCTGCCTGCGCTCGAGGCCGAGGACCCGCGTGTGGTCGAGCACCTGTGCGCGTTGAGCGAGGAGGCCGCCGAGCTCAATGCCTACCTCGATGCCCGCCTTCCCCAGCTCCCTCCGGAGGGTGAGCGCTCCGTTCTCACAAAAACCCTCACCGAGCTCCCAGCCCCGATTCGGATTCGCTGGCTGAGGCGCTGGATCTCGCAGGAAACCGGCTTAACCCCTAACCGCACCCATCTTACCGAGGTGGGCCGACTTCTTACGGGTCAGGGGGAGGTCCTGCTAGGATCGGGGTGGTCGATCTGCCGTCACGGCGGAGGGCTTTCGCTGGAATATCGTGAGCATCGTAGAACTCGAAGCAATCGTTCCTGAGCCTTCGGCCGGGCGACGGTTGCCAAGCGGGCTCCGCGGCCTCACAAAGATAGAAGGGGCTGTGCCCCATGCTAGGTCGGTGATTCCGCCGCGCCCGCGCCTTATTATATGAAACAAAGCCAAAAAACACTGCTCTTCTGGGTTCTCGTGATCCTGATGTGCATCGTGATCTTCAATTTTGTCGCGCGCGAGGAGCAGCCTCGAAGCGTTCCGTTCAGCGAGTTCGTCACCGACGTCGCCGACGGCAAAGTTCAGAAGGTCAAAATCCGTCCGCAAGACAACAGTGGTGAGTACACCTACTGGCTCAAGTCGGTCGACGAAAGCGCCCCGCAGGGTCAGCGCGGAGCCCGCAACGAGAAGGTCACCGTCGGCATCATGGGCGAGCAGATGAATCAGCAACTGCTCGATAGCGAGGTAAGCGTCGAGTACCTGCCCGAAGATCAAAACAGCCTGTGGACGAGCATCCTCGTGACTTGGCTTCCGATGATCTTCCTCGTTGGCATTTTGCTGTTCTTCATGCGTCAGCTTCAGGCTTCGGGCGGCAAGGCGATGAGCTTTGGCAAGTCACGGGCGCGCCTGCTCAATGAATCTCAGAACAAGGTCACCTTCAAAGATGTCGCTGGCATCGACGAGGCGAAGGACGATTGCGAAGAGATCATCGCGTTCCTGAAGGACCCGAAGAAGTTTCAGCGTCTCGGTGGCCGCATTCCAAAGGGCGTCTTGCTCATGGGTGCGCCCGGTACCGGCAAGACGCTGCTGGCTCGCGCGATCGCGGGCGAGGCGGAGGTTCCGTTCTTCAGCATTTCCGGCTCGGATTTCGTCGAAATGTTCGTCGGCGTCGGGGCTTCGCGTGTCCGTGACTTGTTCGAGCAGGGCAAGAAGCACGCGCCCTGCATCATCTTCATCGACGAAATCGACGCTGTCGGTCGCCATCGTGGCGCCGGGATGGGCGGCGGTCACGACGAGCGCGAGCAAACCCTCAACCAGCTCCTCGTCGAGATGGACGGCTTCGAGTCGAGCGAGGGTGTCATCATCATCGCCGCAACCAACCGGCCCGACGTCCTGGATCCGGCCATCCTTAGGCCCGGCCGCTTCGACCGTCGCATCATCGTCCCGCGGCCCGACTTGAACGGGCGTCAGGGCATTCTCGCCGTGCACACTCGGCGCGTTCCTCTTGGTGACGACGTGCAGCTCGACATCATCTCGCGCGGAAGTCCCGGCTTTTCCGGCGCTGACTTGGAGAACCTCGTCAACGAGGCCGCGCTTCTCGCCGCGCGTCAGGACAAGGACGTCGTCTCCATGATCGACTTCGAGATGGCCAAAGACAAAGTCATGATGGGCTCAGAGCGCCGGTCGATGGTCATCAGCGAGCATGAGCGCAAGACGACGGCGTACCACGAAGCCGGGCACACCCTGGTGGCCTGGAAGCTTCCGAACCACGACCCGATTCACAAGGTCACCATCATCCCGCGCGGCCCTGCGCTGGGCCTCACGATGGCGCTTCCCGAGGAGGATCGCCTGAGCTACAGCGCCGACTGGGTGCTCGACCGCATCGCCATGGCGCTCGGTGGGCGCCTCGCCGAAGAGGCTGTCTACGGCCAACTCACGACCGGCGCCGCGGACGACTTCAAGAAGGCGACCCAGCTCGCTCGCTCCATGGTCACCGAATGGGGCATGAGCACGACCCTCGGTCCGCTTTCGTACGCCGAAACGGAGGAGGCGGGGTTCCTCGGTTCATCCCATCATAAGGACTACTCCGAGGAGACAGCCAAGGAGATCGACGACGAGGTTCGCCGGATCATCAGCGCGCAATACGATCGCGCCAAAGTGGTCATCGGGGAGCACCGCAAGGAGCTCGATGCGATCGCCGAAGCGCTGCTCGAGCGGGAGACCCTCGGCCGCGAGGAGATCGAGGCGATCATGTCCGGCAACGATTTGCCGCCATCGGCCATCGTGAGCGTTCCGACGTACGCGGAGAAGCGGCGCGAGAGCGAAGAAAAGCGGAAGGGCGCGATCTTTCAGCCCCGCCCACGTGAAGTCCCCAGCGCCGGGTAGTTGACGGAGGTTCCGATGCCTGAGCTGTGGGGGGTCATCAATGTGACGCCAGACTCATTCAGCGACGGTGGCCGGTACCTCGATCCTGGCGCGGCGGTCGATCACGGCCGGCGCTTACTCGAGGAGGGTGCCGACGTCCTGGACATCGGGGGCGAGTCCTCCCGCCCGGCGGGCCGAACGTATGGCGAAGGGTTCGACCATGTAACGGTGGCCGAAGAAATCGCGCGGGTCGTGCCGGTCATCGAGGCGCTTGCGGGCGAGCTCCGGGCGCGTGTCTCTATCGACACCGTCAAGCCCGATGTCGCCGCGGCTGCCCTCAGCGCCGGTGCAACCATCGTCAACGACGTGCGTTGCGCGGAAGACCCCGGGCTCGCGGAGGCCGCCGCAGCTGCGGGCGCCGACTACGTGATCATGCACAGTCGCGGGCGGGGCGAGGTGCGGCCTCCCAACATCGACTACGAGGACGTCGTTCAGGACGTGCTGCGCGAGCTTCTGCGGGCAGCTGAACGCGTGGAGCGTGCCGGCGTGCCGCGAGCCGCCGTTTGGCTCGATCCGGGCCTCGGATTCGCGAAGACCGCCCGCCAGTCGGCTGCGCTACTAAGTTCTCTTGGGCGTTTCCGAAAGACCGGATACCGTGTACTTGTGGGGCCTTCACGGAAATCGTTCATTGCCGAGCTTGCGCCGAATCGAGGCGGTGAGCCCCCGTCGGCCGAGGATCGGCTCGGCGGCACGGCAGCGGCGGTTGCGATCTGCGTGGCGGCCGGAGTCGACGCGGTGCGGGTGCACGACGTGCATGTAATGCGTCAGCTCGTTCGCGTCGCCGAAGCGCTCCACGTGTCAGGCGAGGGCTCACCATGATCGAAGTCCTAACCGGCCTGCTGACCGAGCTGAGCGACGGCTTCCTGGGCTTCTTCCAACGAAATCCGTGGGAAGTGCTTCACGATTGCTTCGACATCGGCTTGGTCGCAGTTCTCATCTACTGGGCATTGGTCATCCTGCGTGGCACGCGCGCCATGCAGGTGGCCATTGGTTTGTGTCTCGTGTTCGTAGGTTACCTTTTCGCCCGTCGTGTCGGGTTGGTGACCGTCACCACGATTCTAGATTCGGTGCTCGCGTATCTCGCGGTCATCGTCGTCATCATCTTCCAATCCGATATCCGGCGCGCGCTCGCCCGAATGGGAAGACGGCCGCTTCTTCGTGGGCAACGCACAGCCAAAGAGACGCAAACAATGGAAGAAGTGGTCAAGGCGGCGGGCACGCTCGCGCAGAAGCGTATCGGCGCATTGGTCGCGTTTGAGCGGAGCGCAGCACTGGACGAGTTCATCGAGCGCGGGACCGAGGTCGACGCGGCTGTCAGCAAAGAGCTCCTGCACAGCATCTTCGTCCCCAGTTTCGAGAACCCCATGCACGACGGCGCGGTCGTGGTTCGCGAGGGGCGGATCTGGCAGGCTGGCGTGTTTCTGCCGATGGCGGGCTCTGCCGGAGGCGATCGCTCGCTCGGCGCGCGTCATCGCGCCGGTATCGGAATCACCGAAGAGACCGACGCGGTGGTGGTCGTAGTCAGCGAGGAGCGTGGCGCAATTTCACTTTGTTTCGACGGGAATATCGTCCGCAATCTCGACGTCGCCTCCCTGCGGGACGCGCTTTACGGCCTGTTCTACTCCCCCAACCGCGGTCGTCGCAAAGCCGCAGACCGTCGAAGCACCGTGGTGCCCCCGGAGCCGAGCCGGTCGCAGAACCCGGAGGCGGCCATCACGGTCAAGAAGGCTGAGGAAACAACGTGAGCGCGATCGTCGACGCGCTCAACACCATTCGGCTTTCCTTCACCGAGAACCTCGGGCTCAAGGCCGGCGCAATCGGCATCGCGATCCTCATGTTCTCGTTGGTACATGGTGCGGAGGATATGGAGCGGAATGTGTATGTCGGCGTCGTGGTTCAGCCGCCATCCGACGCGCAGGACATGATTCTCGTGACTGAAATTCCGGACAAAGTTCGTGTGCGGCTCAAGGGCAGCAGAGCGCGGCTGAACGCGATCCGGCAGGAGAACCTGCCTCCGGTCGACGTGAAGCTCAAGACGAAGGAAGAGCCGCGGTACTACCTCGAGAAGGAGATGTTCGACCTACCGACGGGTGTGTCAGTGATGCAGGTCGTTCCGCCTTCGTTGGTTTTCAAGTGGGTGCCTCGGGCCATCCGTGAGCTCCCTGTCGAGGTCTCTCTCGACGGCAGACTTCCCCCTGGGCTCGAATGGGCAGGAGAGCCCGAGGTGTTTCCGGAGACCATGGACGTCGACGGGCCACGAGATGTCGTCAACTCGATGCGGACGGTCCGCTCGATGGAGCTCGATGTCAGCCAGCTCGAGGATGGCGTCGTGCAGCGCGAGGTCCCGCTCGTCGGGGCGCCCGCCAATACGACCTTCGAGGCCCAGACCGTCCTGGTGACCCTGCGCGTCCAGCCCAAGATGACCGAGCGGGTTCTGTCACCGTTACGGGTCGATGCCGAGGGCCTCGTTCCTCGCGCTCTACGCCCTCGCGCGATCGCCGCGCGCCTCCGTGGCCCCGAGGCGATCCTCGATCAGCTCAACCCGGCCTCGGTGCTGGCGATCGTCCAGTTGAGCGACGTGTCCGCGAAGAAGGGTGCAGTGGCGGTGCCGGTGGAGCTTCGCGGGTTGCCCGACGAGGTCGAAGTGCTCGAGCTCGAGCCAGCCATGATCACCGTGCTGCTCGGCGACGCCCCGTCGCCGCCCCCGTAGACGCGCTTCGCGCTGACGCGGCTGCGCCTGCTCTAGCGGGCGACCTTGAACTCTTTCTTGGCTTCGGCGGCGATGTCGTTGGCCATGGCCTTGATGCGATCGTGCTTTGGGCCTTCGATCATCACGCGGAGCTTGGGCTCGGTCCCGCTCCAGCGAACCAGCACGCGGCCCTTCTTGCCGAGGGCCTTTTCCGCGATCGCGATGGCATGCGTCGTCTTGGGCAAGTCTTCCAGGGGGCGGCGATCGGGTAGGGTAATGTTCACCAGAACCTGTGGGACACGCTCCATCGCCTCCGCGGCGAGCTCGGAGAGTGGCCGCCCTTCGCGAAGCACGATGGCGAGCACCTGCATCGCGGCGACCAGGCCATCGCCCGTCGTCGCGTGGTCGAGAAAGATCAGGTGGCCCGACTGTTCGCCACCGAAGTTCAAGCCGCGCTTCCGCATCGTTTCGACGACGTAGCGGTCGCCGACGTTGCAGCGCAATAGCTTGCCGTTGTCATTCTCGATTGCGCGCTCGAGGCCGAGGTTGCTCATCACCGTGGCAACTAGGGTCCGCCGACGAAGTCGTTTGGCGCGGAGCATGCGCGTTGCGCACAGGGCCATGATCACGTCGCCGTCGATCTGGTTGCCCTTTTCATCGATCATGATGATGCGGTCCGCATCACCATCGAGGGCGATGCCGAGGTCTGCGCCGCGTTTCCGAACCTCTCTTGCGCACGCTTCTGGGTGGAGCGCGCCAACTTTGTGATTGATGTTCTTGCCGTTTGGCCGGACGCCAATTGCATGTGTGGCGGCTCCGAGCTCCGAAAAGACCAGCGGCGCGGTTCGATAGGCAGCGCCGTGTGCCGCGTCGACTACGATTTTGACGCCGTCAAGGGTGAGCTCGTCTGGGAACGACGCTTTGACAAACGCTACGTAGCGTCCGGGCGCATCGTCCAAGCGCTCGGCCCGCCCGACGCGTGTCCCCGTTGGACGCTTCTTATCGAGTTCGGAACCGAGAACAAGCGCCTCAACGTCTCGTTCCACGTCATCGGGGAGCTTGAATCCATCCGGCCCGAAAATCTTGATTCCGTTGTCTTGGTAGGGGTTGTGCGAAGCGCTAATCACCACTCCGGCGTCTGCGCGCATGCTCGTCGTCAGGTGCGCGATGGCGGGCGTCGGAAGCGGCCCGGACAGCAGAACCTCACCGCCGAGGGCGCAGATACCCGACGCCACGGCAGTCTCGAAGAGATAGCCCGACAACCGGGTGTCCTTCCCGACGACGATTCTCGGCACGTGCTCGACGCGCTTGCCCGCTTGGTACGCGATCGCGGCGCCGATGCGAAAGGCCACCTCGGGGCTCATGTCCCCGCGATTGGCGAGGCCGCGAATGCCATCGGTTCCGAAGAGTTTGCGGTTCATCTTTACTTCAAGGCTCCCACGTGACGTCGATACTCCAGTTCGACGGAGGGGCAAAGGTGCCCGTAGTCACGAAGTTTAGTGGCCAAAGAGCCTCGATCAAGAAACCGGGACGCTGGGCCTGCGCTGTCGTGTTGGGACCGCCTTCGTTTCGCCGCGCCACGAACTGTCCTTCGACGTACAGTCCACGGATCGGAAGATTATCAGGGAGCACGCTGTCGACGCTGAATCCGACTTGGACCGCGGTGTCCCCCTCGATGTCGTCGGCAATGCCTTGTCCCTGGGTGATGCCGAACGTCGGTGCGAACCCGCCGAACTGAGACTGCAGTGATGCGGAGAAGAGGCCTGCGGCCACACCGGTGAGAAAGTTCGTGGTGTCCTGCGAGGCTTGGGCCGTGGAGGTGTTGACCCCGCGTTGTTGCCGCGTGCTGCCGGTGACGAGAAGCGCGATGACTTGGGCCTCGCTGGTCGTTGGAACACTCGATTTGAATTCGATGGTCGGGTTGCTCAGGCGCCCGGACACGACGACGGTTACGGTGTCGTTGCTCCCACGCAGTGAGTGTCGCGCGACCAAGTCCACCTTGGCGTCCATGTCGGGGTGGCCGTCGAAGACCATACTTCCGGAACGAATTTCGAACCGCTTCCCAAAGACCTGAAAGCTGCCTCGGTGGAGGTTGACTGAGCCTTTGACGGTGAACTCTTCGGCCATACTGGAGTCCAGCTTCGCGGTCGCTTCTACGTAAAAGCCCTGGTCCTTACTACGGATGACGAGCTTGTCTTTCGACCGAATCTTGAGCTTCACGTGGTAGGGGTCGGTTCTGCGGATCGGCTCGTAGGTCTCTCCTATGAGGAAGACCTCCGGATGCCGATCGAGGTCTTGCGGGGTTGCCGTGCTTTCCGGAATGTCGATCTCCAGCTTTCGGAGGCGCACCTCTCCGTCGAGGCCCTCATCCTCGAACTTCGCCAGCAAGCGGGCGCTTCCTTGGAGGCGTGCCATGATCGATCCTTCCTGCCGCAACGGGAAGTCGTTGGCCTGGACTACCAAGTCTACCTTGTTGAGCCGGAGCCTCTTGAACCCGACTCTGCCGTCGACCTCTGCGGTTCCCTTGGTATCGGTCGCCCGCAATCCGGTGACGGCGACGCCATCCTCATCGAAGATCGCGCGCCCCGTCACGTCCTCGAGAGTCTGACCTACGCTTCGGAGGTTGACGCGGCCGTCGGAGAGCTCGACGCTTCCGACGAATCTCGGGTCCTGTATGCGGCCGTGCGCCGTCACGCTACCTTGGAGGATGCCTTCGACATTGACGACGCCCGCCATCCAGGCGAGCACCGCTTGTAGCGGCATCCGGTCGAAGTCCGCTCTTCCGCGCACGTCGCCTCTTTCTGCCAGCACGGGGATGGGGTTCTCGGTGTCCCATACCAGAGGAACTTTCGCCGAGATCGTCGTCGCGCCGCCGTTCCACCACTGCATGTCGACGTCCATTTCGCCAAGGCCATCTTCATACGCGGCCGAGATGCGATTTCGGCTAGGCGGCGTTTCGACGATTGTGTTGACCATCCCGGTTCGTCGGGCAGGTTCTAGCCGTCGCGCTCGGAGCTCGTCCGCCGTGATCGAGAGCGAAAGCTTTGGATCGTTGCTGAACAGACCGGTGGCCTTGAGCTGCGCGCTCAAGTCGCCCGCGGCGTAGCGGCACACGTACGGGAGGTTTTCCGTGGGTGCCTCGTAGAAGTCGGCGCTGATCCGGGTTACAGGCCAGGAGGGGATCTCCGCGTTCCGCAGCCAATCGTCGAGCGGTGTCTCTGAGGATGCCTCCAGGTCGAGGACCTTGGTGTCCCCGACGACCCCGTCCATGGTGAGCTCCGTGAGCCCATCCTCGAGATGCGCCCTCACCGTGGCCCGCGGGTTGGACTCGCTTCCGCACAGGCCCTCCGACGAATCCGAAAGCCAGTCGATGCTCGAATGGAAGTCGCCGCGGGTTCGGAACGCGCCTCCCGCAAGTGTGAGGCTGGCTGCCAGTTGCAGCCGGTCGGCGTCTGGGACGAAGCGATCACTGAGGTTCCTCGGGAACGCGCTCAGTCGCCGCGGTGGCATCCGCATGGAAAGTCGCCACGGAGAAGTTGCGAGCGCTTCGGCGGCTTCGCCAGGTTCTTGCGCGAGGTGGACGAGGTCGACAAGCATGCTGCCTTCGGTTTCGATGAGCTGGCCATCGTCGTCGGCTAGGCGAACTTGGGCGAGCAGGGCGCCATATTCGTACCGGAAGGCCGACGCTAGCTCGACAGGCCCCCAACCGTCGACGACGAGGCCCGGAATGTCGATGCTGCCTTTGAAGGCAGGTGCGTCGAATGGCCCCGAGAACTGAATGCTCGCGTCCGCATAGCCCTGCACATTGGGCATGTCCTCCTCGAAGATGAGCTCGAGTAGCGTGAGGTCCATCGCACCCGTGCTGAGCCTCGTCTCGTAGACACCTTCTCGCAAGGACGGTCCGATTCCGCCGGGCATTGCTTCGACGAAGCCCGTCGTGCTCAGAGTGAAATTGCCACGCCCGCCGAAGTCGACCTGTGCGTCGGCGTCGAGCAAGCCGTTGTCGTAGTGGATGAGATACGCGGCATTGACCGGCGTGATATCCCACAGGTTCGCGTCGGTCAGAGTGCCCTCCGCAACGATGGTGGGCTCTTTGTCGAGGTCGCCGCGGAACTCGAAGTGGAGATCGACCCCACCTGTGAAGTCTGGGGCATCTTCCGGGTAGAGGATCTGCAACACGGCCAAGTCGAAGTTCTCGAGGTCGGCGCGGATGTCGTCCGGCCCGTCGAACAGCCACACGCCCTGAGCCGCGAGACGTTGGGGGCCTCTGCCCATGAGGATCCTGTCGAATGAGATCCCCTTCTCCGGGTCGAGGGTCAGGTTGTTCACCGAGCCACGCCACCAGTGTTCGCCCACCGCAAGCTCTATCGCGTCGACGTCGAGCCTGTAGACCCCCTCGTTGACCTCGACGCGCGCTTGAAACTCCGCCCGCCGATCCCCTTGCGCGGTAAACGCACCGGTCGCCGAGTACTCGTTGGGGCCGCCGGTCAGAAGCGCCGTTCCATTGCCGATGGGATACCCGGCCACGCGCACCGCTGCGCCGTCGAGCTCCAGATCCAACTTGGGCTTCGAAGGGTCGCCCCAGATGCGCCCTTCGAGGATCAGGAAGTGAGCGCTGAGCGCGCCGTAGTCGAAGCGATCGAAGCGGACCCAACCCTTTGTCTCGAAGTCGCCGCGTACCGATTGGTGAATCCGTAGATCGAATTCCGCGTTGCCCTCGATCCCGGGCGCGTACTCCTGAAAATTGGGATCGTCACTCACCTCCGGCACGTTTCCGCGTGCATGGATTTCGGTGATGCCTTCGTACTCGACGTGCCCATCCAGGTAGAGGTCGCCGCCCGCGTAGTGTGTCTGCACCGAATCGATGTCGAGGCCATCCTCTCGCGCCCGAAGCTTCGCGAGGAGCGCTGGGACGTGGATGTCTTCGTACACGAATCCTTCGGTTTCGATCTCGACGCCCAGCACGTCTTTGTCCTTCGGATCGCTGACCATCTCGATCCTGCCCGTGACCTCGACGTCGGGGACCCCCCCGATCACATCCGCGAGCTTCATCCGTGGGCTGGAGATCTCGATTCGGGTAACGCCATCGCTCGGCAGCTCACCTTGGACTCGCGCGCGTCCGCCCGCGGTGTTCAGGTCTGCTTGCAGGCGGTAGTCCTGCTCGGGCCCCCAAAGGCGCACCCAACCAGTCGTTTCCCCCTTGAGCGACTCCGCCCAATCGAAGCCGACGTCGTGTAAGGTCTCCGCCGCGACCGGTTCAACTCGCACGAAGAGGTCGAGGTCCCACGGGTCCTCGGGCGCGCTATTTTCTTCGTGCGGGCGATAGACCACCTCGGCGGTAAGCTGCTCATCGCCGCGGCTGGCCTCAGCGGTCATTTGCGCGCCCCTCGCGTCGGTGTGGACGCTTCCAACCAGGTTGTCGAGACTCGCTTCGAAGGGGAACGGCCTGATGAGGCGTCCGGCCGCGGACCAGACCTCGATGTCGGTGATCCAGTAGAACTCCATTCGGCCCTTTGTGTCGAGGTCGACGACGCGGAGGTTCTTCAGGCCGAGGAGCTCTCCGGTCACCTCGAGATTGCGCAGGTCCATGTTGTCCACGATCGCGTGGAACGGTTCGCCTTCCGTAGGCGTTTGGTCGGCCGCCTCGAACGCGGCGAGGAACGTCGGCGCACCTTCGCCGTCGTCGATCAGGTCGACCCAGCCATTGGTCAGGTTCCCGTAGTAGAACCGGAGGCGGCCACGAAGCCCCGCAATCGGATCGATGCCGAGCTCCACGGTTTCGCCGTAAATGATTGCGTTGCCATCCGGATCATAGACGAAGGTGTCTTTGACGACCGTCCGCCAAAGCCGAAGTTGCGTGATGTACCCAGCATGCAGGGTGCCGACCATTTGGTCCGACACGAACTCGTTGAGCATGTCCCGGCCGAGCCTGCGTCCGAGACCGGTGTCCAGGTGAAAAAGGACGCTTGCGATCAACGACAAGAGGGCGATGAGCGGCCAGCCCAGAAACCAACTGACGAGCCGGGACGCCCAACGCATCAGAACGCCTCACCAATGGTGAAGTGGATGGCGCCCGGCACGCCTCCGCGAATGAAGCGGAAGATGTTGAACGCGTTGGGTGGTGCGTCCCCGCCGACGACCTGCCACTTCGGGATCAGAAACCCGAAGTCGAGACGGATCGGTCCGACAGGCGTTTGGTATCGAAAGCCGAATCCCGCGGCGGCGCGAATGTAATTGAACCGGAACACTTCGCCGCGGTTCACGTCGCCGAAGTCCATGAAGAGCGCTGTTGCGAAGGCCTGTGTGACAGGAACGCGCCACTCGACGCCGGCCTCCCATTTGCGTAGGCCGCCGTCGTTTCGAGCGTCGAAGCCCTCCCGGTTCAGTGAGTCGATGCTACCCGGGTCCCCAAGGAAACCACCAAAGAACCCCCGATGGGTCGTCGGACCACCAGAGCGCAGTCGGTAGTTTTGTGGACCGAGCGCTTGGCCAACCAAGTCGAGCCGATTGCGGTCTCGCGAGAACAAGAACATCGCCCCGACGCCAAACCGAAACGCGAGAGTCGAAGAGAGCGGTAGAGGCGCATAGCCTCGGACCTCGGGTGTGACGCGGACGTACTGCCAAGAGCGCTTCAGCTTGGCCGGCGATTGCTGGGTGCCGAGCTGAAAGAAGAATCCGGCCCGGGGGCTCCGAGAGTCGTCTCGAAGGTCGACGATGACGCGCTCGTCGAGAAAGACGACCTGGTAGCTCGTCGGGTATCGAGGATCCTTATCGACGGTCAAGAACGTATCGTAGTTGAGGGCGCCCACGAGCAGAAGGCGGCCTTCGAAAAACGGTCGTGAGAGGCTCCCGCGAATCTGAAGGTCATGGCGGCGAAAGAGCTCGAAGGGATCGGGGCCCCAGTCGTGCCGGAACTGGATCGAGGACGTCGTGCGCGGCTCGAGGAACGCCGGCCGCCTGTACTCGACGCGGAGCTCGTTGCCAAAGAGGAAGCCTCTACCGAATCGGAAGAGCGGGTCGCGCGCGACGATTTTCGGGCGGTCTTCGATGCGCAGGCGCCTGAAGCCGCCGATGAAATTCCGGTGCTCGAATAGCCCGAACAAGTGAACGTCCGAGATTCGAGTGTCCTGCTGGAGAGTCAAGGTGGTGATCGTGCCGCTCTGGAGGCCCGCGCCGATCCCCCAGCGGATCTCTCGGCCGGGCTCCACGGCGATGTTGACGTCGACGATCGCCGTGCACTGCTCGTCTTCGTCGCGGCGCGGGGTCGAGGTCACGTTCACCGATGCCAGCGCACCGAGTGCGTACACGGCACGCTGCGCGTCTGCGACGGTGAGCGAGCTGTAGGTTTGACCCGTTTTGAGGTTGGCCACCGCGAGGATAGTGTCAGCGGGGAGCTTACCGTTGCCAGTCACGGTGATGTCGCCGATTGAGCATGTGGGCCCAGCTTCGACATAGAGCTCGACGAACGCTTCTCGGGCTTCGCGGTCGATTTCGACGCGCCCCGACACGGCGCCGCACGCGTGGCTCGTCTCCCTGAGCTCGCGCCGGATCTCGCGCTTGGTCCGCTCGTACACCGCTTCGTCGAACGGTTTGCCGACCTCGAGCTCAACGGCCTTCCCGATCCTTGTGCGCTTGCCGGAGTCCAACGCCTCATGGCCGGTCACCCGGATCGAGCCCACCAAGACCGGCTCGCCTTCCTCGACCTCGATCCCGATGGTCAGCTTGCAGCCCTCGTCGTCGTCTTCCCGGGCGCACGGGGCCTCGCCCCCAGCCGTGACGATGATGCGGTCGTTGCTGGCAGCCGAGGGCGGGTCGAACTCGGTGCTGACGACCGCAGCGTCGTAGTAGCCGCGCGCCTGATACCAGCGCTCGATTCGCGTCACATCGCGATCGAACACCGCCGAATCCAAGGTCGGCCAACCCTTGCGGAGTTTCTTCCAGAGGTCGAACGAGACTCGTTTGCCGTCGAAGGGCGGGACCCCGCATACCCGGTCCGCGCTGGTGCCGAACGACAGCGTGACGCGGTCCAACTCCTGGGTCGCCAGGCATGCGCGCAGGGACTCGTGATCGAGCGCCTCCATGCCGCTGAAACGGATCCGATCGATGCCGTAAGCATCCTCTGGGATCGTCTTGCAGCCGCTCGCCAGAACGAGCAGGAGGAAGATGCATCGCCGGCGAGCCATCTACCTACGGCTTGTAGCGCGGAGAACCCCAATTCCGCCAGCGAACGGCGTAATTTCGGCCATTTGGCGGCCGCCTCCCCGGCTGCTACAGCTATCGCCAGATTCCCCATGAAACGGTACTTCGTCCAAACCTTCGGCTGCCAGATGAACGTTCACGACTCGCGTCGGATCGAAGAGGTCCTGCGGGCCAGCGGTTTCCGTGAGGCGAGCGAGCCGGCGCTGGCCGATCTCCTGGTCGTCAACACCTGCAGCGTGCGCGAGAAGGCGGAGCACACGTTGATGAGCCTTCTCGGGACGTTTCGGCCCTTCAAAGAGGCCCAGCGAGGCACCGTGCTGGCAGTCGCGGGGTGCGTTGCCCAGCAAGAGGGCGAGCGTCTGCTCCGCAAAGCGCCGTTCGTGGACATCGTGCTCGGGCCGGACAACATTTCCGAGCTTCCGGCCCTGATCCGGGAGGTCGAGCAGGGCGCCCCGCCGATCACGCGGACGGTGTTCGACATGGACGACCCGCAATTCCTTCGCGCCAAGCCGCACGCAGATCGCAGGGAGGTCACGGCGTACGTCACGGTGATGAAGGGCTGCGACGAGCGGTGCACGTTTTGTATCGTTCCCTATACACGTGGCTCCGAGCGGTACCGCTTGGCTGACGAGATCGTGGGGGAGATTCGAGACCTGGTCGCCGGGGGGGTTCGCGAGATCACCCTGCTTGGGCAGACCGTCAACTCGTGGCACGAGCCGGGCGCGGATGCCGAGGCGAGCAAATCCGAGTCCAGGATGGCCGCGTCCACCTCTCGGTTCGCAGGGCTGCTCCGTCGAATAGCTGAGGAGGTCCCCGACCTTCAGCGACTCCGCTATACCTCACCGCACCCGCGTCACATCACCCCCGAGCTGGTGGCCGCACATGCCGAGCTCGAGGTGCTTCCGGCGCACGTTCATTTGCCGGTACAGTCGGGTTCGGATCGTGTGCTGCGACGCATGGCGCGCCATTACACCGCTGAAGATTACATCGCACGCACCGACGCGCTGAAGCGGTCGAAGCCCGGGCTGACGCTTTCCGCAGACTTCATCGTCGGCTTCCCCGGCGAGACCGAAGAGGACTTCGAGCAAACCCTCCAGCTCGTGCGGCGGGTCGGGTTCGTTGCCGCGTTTGCTTTCAAGTACTCACCGCGGCCGTACACCCCGGCGCTCAAGCTCGGCGACGAAGTCTCCGAAGAAGTGAAGGACGAGCGCTTGGCCCGCCTGTTCGCCGCGGTCGCGACGCAGCAGCAAGGGCACTTGCAGTCCTTGGTCGGCCAAGAGTTACACGTTCTGGTCGAAGGGCCGTCGCCCGGCGACACCGGTCGATTCGCGGGCCGCAGCGAGCGGAACGAAATCGTTCATCTCATCGCGCCCGAAGGCCACGACCCGACAGGCGAGCTCGTGTCGGTCACGATTGACGATGCCTATCGCCACAGCCTCGCCGGCTACATGAACGGCGCCGGCGGGGTACGTGAGCGCGGCCGACGCACGCGCTTGTCGCTGATCGATGCAGGAGGCGCGAGCTGAGTACCGACACGTGGTGGGAGGGGGTGCGTCCCTGGCGCTTCGCGCTCTTGTACATGGGGCTCATCTTCGTGATCTCTTCATTCGAGGTGGAGGTCCCGGGCATCCAGCACGTCCCGCTGCGCGACAAGGGCATCCATTTCGTCGAGTACGCGGTGCTCGGTTGGCTCTGCGCCGCGGCTTCCTCCCGCACGTGGCCTTCGGCTTCATCGTGGCGAACTGCGGTCTTCGCGGTTTTCGTTTCGGTCCTTTGGGGCCTCTCCGATGAGATTCACCAAGCGCTCGTCCCTGGGCGATCTCCCGAGCTCGCTGACGTCATTGCCGACCTCGTTGGCAGCACGGCGGGTGCTGCCGGTCGACATCTGCTTTCGAACAGAAATGTGAGCTGATGCACCGGAAAGTTCACCTCAGAGGGCTAGGTCCCATTGACGATTCCAGTCTCAGTACCTAGTTTTTAAGCCATGAGGACGTAGGCGTTCTCCTAGCAACAAAACAAAAACTTCACCGGCGGAACCCCCCCATAAGTCCGCCGGTCATCCCCCGCCCGGTCGTGTCTCCCCCCCTCCAAACGACCGGGCGACCCTTATTTAACGACGCTGTCCGTCTCGAAGCCGGAGCACGTGGCAGCGCGAGCTGGTCGATGGCGACGGAATCGTCGTCAGCCCGACCGCAGGCAAGCACGGGCTCTACATGTTCATTCGCGGAAACTGGTGCCCCTTGTGCATGCCGCAGCCCTGAAAAAGCAGCCCCTTGGCCTGGACGCGCCCAGGGCGCACTCCTACATTTCGCGCCATGAGTTTCACTGGAGGCTACCCCCGGTTGCTGGGTTTGGTGCTGTCTGCACTGTTCGTGGTGAGCTGCGCCAGCTCGCAACAACCCGGCGCGCGAGAGCCGAAGACCACCGCCGAGGCCGAGGCCTTCGTCGACCCGCTTCCGTCGTGGAACGACACGGCGACCAAAGTGCAGATTCTCGAGTTCGTTCGCGCGGTGAGCGACCCAGACGATCCCGCTTTTGTGGAGCCCACGAAACGGGTGGCGACGTTCGACAACGACGGGACGCTATGGGTTGAGCAGCCGGTGTACGCCGAGATGGCCTTCGCGCTTCACCGGGTCAGAGACCTTGCAAAGGTTCACCCCGAGTGGGCGACCAAGGAACCCTTCAAGGCGGTCATCGAGGGCGACAGGGAAGCGCTCGTTGCGGCGGGTTCGCGCGGCCTGGTCGAAATCGTCCTCGCTTCGCACACCGGTATGAGCGCCACCCTGTTCGACACGATCGCGACCGAATGGGTGCGCGACGCCCGCCATCCGAAATTCGAGGAGCCCTACACCGAGCTTGCGTATCAACCGCAGCTCGAGCTCCTGCGATATCTCGAGGCGAACGGCTTCAAGACCTTCATCGTTTCCGGTGGCAGCGTCGAGTTCATGCGTACCTATGCCGAGCAGGTTTACGGCATCCCACCCGAGCGAGTCGTTGGCTCTTCGATAGAAACCCGATACGAGGTGCAAGGGGGTAAGCCATCCCTGCTGCGTCTGCCGCAAATCGACTTCGTCGACGACAAGGTTGGTAAGCCGGTTGGCATCCACAAGCACGTTGGCCTTCGGCCGATCCTGGCTTTCGGCAATTCGGACGGCGACCTCGAGATGCTGCAATGGACTACTGTCGGCAGCGGTGGCGTGCGGCTCGGGCTCGTCCTGCATCATGACGATGCGGAGCGCGAATACGCCTACGACCGCGAAAGCAAAGTAGGCACGCTCGACAAAGCGCTCGATCTAGCGGGCCAGTCGGGGTGGGTCGTCGTCTCGATGAAGAACGACTGGAACACAGTTTTCACGGAAAAGTAAGGGGTTCCATGATTAGGCATTCAATGATGCGCGGGCTGGCGCTCGCGTGTGCGCTGCTGGCGCTCACCAGCTGCAAGAAGTCCAACACGGCAGCGGACGCCGACTCGCAGGACGGCAACGGGATTCGACTGCTCGACAAGGGGCAGAGGCCGCGCGCGGCGCTCCGCTACAACATTCCCGCAGGGACGACGACCAGCTCGACGACGACGTTTCGGGTGGCGACCCTCGCCACCAGCGGTGACACCGCGGCACTCAGCGTCTTGCCAGGTCTTCGCCTCGACATCGTGTCCGGGCCCGCAGAGCTGACCGATCGCGGCGTGAAGTTCCCAGTCGACGTCGTGAAGTCCGAAGCGCTCGTACCCGAAGACTTCGACGAGAAAATGGCCGAGCTCCTCAGAAGCAGCGCGGCCATCGTCGATGAGGTCGGCGGTTGGGTCGAGGTCGACGACCGCGGGCGGCTGCTTGCGGGCGAGCTCAACGAGCGAACCAAGCGTTCCGACGTTCCCGTCCGGCTGCTTCGGATGATCGTCAACACGCGCCAGACGCTCACGCGTGTCCTGCTTCCCGCTGAGCCCGTTGGCCTGGGCGCGCGCTGGGAGTCACGCCAGGAGATCAAAGCCTACGGGTTTACCGTCCAGCAGGTAAACACCTACACGCTGGTTGACCGCGCAGGCGCTGAGGCCATGCTCAACGTCACGGTGCAGCAGTTGGCCCTTCCGCAGAGCATCGATTTCCCCGAAGAGGGCATCGAGATCTCGGTGGAGTCGATGACCGGTCAGGCTAACGGCCAGATCATCCTCAAGCTCGACGCGCTCGAGTCGGACGCTTCAGCCACCGGCGCCGGAGAGGACCGAATCATCGTCAAGACGGCCCAAGGCACCGAAACCGTCAACGTCCAAGACGAGTTCGAGATACAAGTCGCCAACACCTCAGCCCTCCCAGGCGACTAACCCGAAAAAGGGGTCAGACCCCTTTTCAAAAGGGTTAACCCATAAGAAAAGGGGTCTGACCCCTTTTTCTTATTCGTCTACTTTGAGGATGGCGTGGAAGGCGTCCTGGGGGATTTCTACGCTGCCCACGGCCTTCATGCGCTTCTTGCCCTCTTTTTGCTTCTCCAGGAGCTTGCGCTTTCGCGAGATGTCACCGCCGTAGCACTTGGCGGTGACGTCTTTACGTAGGGCTCGGACAGTCTCGCGAGCGATTACCTTGGAGCCGATCGCCGCCTGGATGATCACCTCGTCCTGCTGGCGCGGCACGATCTTCTTCAGCTTCGCCGCCAGTGCGCGCCCCAAATAATACGCTTTGTCCTTGTGCACGACTGCGCTGAGCGCATCGACCTTCTGACTATTGAGCAGCATGTCGAGGCGTACGAGAGGGTTCTCGCGATAGCCGGCCAGCTCGTAGTCCATCGAAGCGTAGCCCTTCGTGGCGCTCTTCAGCTTGTCGAAAAAGTCGAACAGCACTTCGGCGAGCGGCATGAGATACGTGACGATGACGCGCTCGGTGGAAGCATATTGGATGCCTTGTTGTTCGCCGCGGCGATCTTGGCAGAGCTTGATTACCGCCCCGACGAACTCCGCAGGCACGTGGATCGACACCGTAAAGTAGGGCTCCTCGATGCGGATGCGCCCGTCGGGGATCTGCGACGGATTGTCGATCTCGATCGTTTCCTCTTCGGTCGTCACGCGATAGACGACGCTTGGCGCCGTGGTGATCAGCCCGATGTGGTACTCCCGCTCGAGCCGCTCCTGGATGATCTCCATATGGAGGAGCCCAAGGAAGCCGCATCGGAACCCGAATCCCAGCGCGTCCGACGTCTCCGGCTCGAACATGAACGCCGCGTCGTTGAGGTTCAGTTTCTCGAGCGCGTCTCGAAGCTCAGTGTACTGATCGCTGTCCGTCGGGAAGATCCCGCAGAACACCATCGGCTTGACCTCTTTGAATCCGGCAAGGGGTTCTTGCGCGGGATGCTTCGCCAACGTGATCGTGTCGCCCACCTTCGCGTCCTGTAGCGACTTGATGCTGGCGGCGAGGTAGCCGACCTCTCCGGGCCCGAGGCGGTCGAGCTCCTGTTGAAACGGGGTGTACACGCCGAGCTCGGTGACCTCGTATTCGGCGCCCGTCGCCATGAGGCGGATCTTGTCGCCCTTGCGAACCGTGCCGTCCTTCATGCGAATCATGCAGACTGCGCCGCGGTAGCTGTCGTACCAACTGTCGAAGATCAGGGCTCGCAAAAAGCCGTTGTCCTCCGTCTCGGGCGGCGGGATGCGTTGCACGACCGCTTCGAGGATCTCGGGCACGCCTTCGCCGGTCTTGGCACTGCAGGCCAGCACCTGCGAGCAATCCAGCCCGATGACATCCTCGACCTCTTGCCGCACCCGATCCACGTCCGAGCTCGGCAGGTCGACTTTGTTGAACACCGGGATGATCTCGAGGTCGTTCTCGACCGCGAGGTACACGTTTGCCAGGGTCTGCGCCTCGACCCCTTGTGTGGCGTCGACGACCAGCAGGGCGCCGTCACATGCTGCGAGCGACCGCGAGACCTCGTAGCTGAAGTCCACGTGGCCCGGGGTATCGATGAGGTTCAATTGATACGTTTCGCCGTCGGCGTCCTTGAACGGAAGCCGGACGCCCTGCGCCTTGATGGTGATCCCGCGCTCCTGCTCCAGATCCATCCGGTCGAGCAGCTGCGCCTTCTGTTCCCGCGCGGAAACCGCCCCCGTCACCTCGAGGAACCGATCGGCAAGCGTGCTCTTGCCGTGATCGATGTGCGCGATGATACAGAAGTTCCGGATGTGCTGGAGATCTTGCGCCAAAGTGCGACCTGTCTAGCCTCGCACCAGGCCTACAGCAACACGCCGTCGCTAACCCTTTTTTGCGGGCGTGGCGTCGAGCGTCATCTGGCCGGGAAGCTCATCCTGATGACGGTCCAAAACGAGATCGATGCCTTCGCGGATGTACACCGCCACGGGCACTTTCGTGCGCTCATGCAGCAGCTTGAGTCGCTCGTTTTGTTCGGGCGTGATGTAGACCGTCGTCGAGATCTTCTTACGTGCCATTCCGACCTCAGCAGTGGCATGAAGCTACATGGCACCATATATATTGTCAATCCGAACAGCCACGGACTTGCGCGGACCGGGGGATCGACCTTATTGTTATAAGGATCCGGTTCTCGGGGGACCTTAAAAGTGACCGCAAACATGAGCAATTTCGCGCATGCGGCGGTTGGGCTTGCCATTGTGGCATGCCTGCCGTCGGTGGCTTGTCATCAGAGCCCGTCGAGCACGCTGCCACGCGGTTCGATGGCTGAGGCTGCCGAGTGCAAAGGGAATCAGGTCACAGCAACGGATGTCAACGAAGACGGACGTGTCGATATTGAACACGTTGGGCGCGGCGGCCGTCGCTACTGCACGAAAGCCGATATGAACTTTGACGGCAAAATCGATGTGGAACGGTTCTATGACGGGGATGGGGAGCAGGTCGCGCAGGAGCGGCACGACTTCGACTTCGACGGGCGGCTCGACCAACTGTCCTTCTATGAAGGTGGCCAGCTCGTTCGCAAAGAGCTCGACACCAATTTCGATAACACGATTGATACGTGGCTGTGGTGCGACAACGGCTGGGTCGTCCGGTCCGAGCGGGACCGGGAGCGAGACGGCAAGGCCGACGTTTGGGAGGTCTATGTGCAAGGCCTGATCACCGAGGCGCAGTACGACGACGACAACGACGGCCGCATAGAGAAGTGGGATTCGTTTCGGAGCGGCAAGCTCGTGCTGACGCAATATGACGACAACGGGGATGGTGAACCGGATCGCAGCCATGACATGCCGCTGCAGAGTATGGGCCCCGCCGACGACGCGCTTCGATGTGAGGGGGGCCAGCGATGAAAACCTTAGTGCTTTGTCTATTGAGCGTTGTTGTCGTGGGCTGCGGCTCGAAGGACCCGAAGCCGGTCACCAGTCCTGGCGCCGAGCAGAGCGAATCAACCAGTGGCGGCGAAGTCGCCGACGGTGGGCGCTGTGTCCCGAACGGCGCCGGCTACGAAGTCACCGAATACGACACCTCCGGCGACAACACGCCGGACGTGCGAAAGCTCTTTAGAACCATGGGCGAGGGGAGCCTTGCGCGCCTGGTTTTGGTCTGCCGAGAGGCCGACCTCAACGCTGACGGCCGCAAAGACATCGTGCGGCTCTACACCGCAGAGGGTAGGCCGATGCGCGAGGAGGCCGACCGTGATTTTGACGGCCGAATCGACGAGGTCACCCACTTCACCGACGGCCGGGTCAGACTTCAGGAGATCGACACCAGTGGCAACGGGATGATCGATACCAAGATCTACTACGAAAACGGCCAGCCCGAGCGCGCCGAGCGCGACATGGGCAACCGGAGCACAGCAGACACGTGGCAGCCGGATCGCTGGGAATACTACGCCGACGGCCGCACCGTCCGCATCGGTACCGACATCAATGGCGACGGCAAGGTCGACCGCTGGGACCGTGACGAAGAACGCCTCCGCAACTCCGCCCTAGCAAACCAGCGGTCAGCCGACGAAACGGCGAGCCAATAGGGATCAGGGGGACTGTCCCCTTTTTCGGCTTCCACAACGCCGCACGTTCGCATCTACAATTAACCCTGAGAAAAAGGGGTCTGACCCCTTTTCAAAAGGGTTAACCCTTAAAAAAAGGGGTCTGACCCCTTTTCGGGCGCTAGGGTCCGGCGGTGGAACGGCTGCAGAAGGTTCTTGCCCGTGCCGGCGTTGCATCTCGGCGTGCGTCGGAGGAGCTGATCGTCGCCGGGCGGGTGCGGGTCAATGGGCGCGTCGTCACCGAGCTTGGGACCAAGGTGGATCCGCACAAGGACCGCGTCGAGGTCGATGGCCGGCGGCTCGTTGCCGAAAAGCCCGTGTACTACCTCATGCACAAACCGCGGGAGATGGTGACGACTCTGGACGATCCCCAGGGCAGGGCGACCATCGCGGACTTGTTGCAGCGGATTCCCGAGCGCGTGGTTCCGGTGGGGCGTCTCGACTACCATACCAGCGGCGCGCTCCTGGCAACCAACGACGGCGACATGATTGACGCTCTTCTGCGGCCCGTTGCCGGGGTCCCCAAGATCTACGCCGTGAAGTTTCAAGGGAATCTCGATGTCGAAGAGCTCGATGCGCTTCGAAACGGTGTGAGGCTCGACGACGGCTACCGCACCAAGCCCGCGGAGGCGTTCGTGCTGCGGCAGGAGCCCAATCACACTTGGGTCCAGCTCACGCTCACCGAAGGCAAAAACCGGCAGATTCACCGGATGGGCGACGCGATTCACCGCCGCGTGATGCGGCTCGCGCGCCAGTCGTTTGCAGGCATCAGCATCGATGGATTGAGACCTGGCGAGTACCGAGATCTCAAGCGAGACGAGGTGCAGCAGCTCAAAAAGAAGTATCTCAATCCGTATCGCCGTGCCCGCGAAGCCTCCAAAGAAGGGTGAAGGCGCTCGGCACGACGAAGAGCGTGAGTACCGTCGAGAGCAGAAGGCCGCCAAGCACGATCGCGCCGACGCCGCGGTAGAGCTCGGAGCCCGAGCCCGAGAAGACCACCATCGGCAAGAGGCCTGCGAGCGAGGTCGCCGTGGTCATGAAGATGGGGCGCACACGGGCTTCGACCGCGAGCGGTACAGCTTCGCTGAGGGTAGAGCCCGCGCGGAGGCGCGTGAGCGAGCCATCGACAACGAGGATGGCGTTGTTCACGACGACACCGATCAGGATCAGAAAGCCGAGCGCGGTCATCAAGTCTAGGGGCTGCTTTCCGAGCAAGGCATTGACCAGCCAGAGCCCTCCTGCGCCACCTGCCGCTGCCAATGGAACACTCATGAGAACCGCGAGCGGAGAGACGAAGTCTTCGAAGAGCGCCGCGATCAAGAGGAAGCAGATGATCAGGGCGAGCAAAAGGATGTTCCCGAACTGCTTCTGCGCCACTTCGAGCTTGCCCGCCGCGCCGCTCAGGCCGAACTCGACCCCCGGGGGAACTGCGCCCTCCGCCTCGAGACCGCCGATGACCTCGTTGCGTATCGTATCGATGGCGTCTTCGAGGGCCAGGTCTTCAGGCGGCGATACGTTGAGGGTGATCGCCCGGCGGCGTTCGAGGTGACGGATAACCGAAGGGCCAAGGCGTTCTTCGATTTCGGCGAGTGCGCCGAGGGGGACCACGCGCCCGCTCGGGGTAGCGACGGGTGCGGACAGCAGGGCCGGGGCGTCCGCCAGAAGCTGGTCGCCCTCGGTTACCGCGCGCAACACCACGTCGAGCTTCGGTGAGCCCTTGGGGGTGTACTCGCCGATGATCGCACCGTCGATCAATGCGTCGACGACGAGGCCGAGCTCAGCGCCGCCCATTTGAAGCTGCGCTGCTTCTTTTCGTCTGGGAACGACGTGAAGCTCCGGCGCGCCGGGATCCAGGCTCGGGACCGGACGAATCTGCGCACCGGGCAGGGCCGCGCGCAAGTCTCCGAAGAGGCGGCCGCCCACCTCGGTGAGCGTTGGCAGGTCCGGGCCTTGAATGTCGATCTCGACGACGCGGCCTCCACCGATGCTGCGGCCGAACAAGGAGGCCTGGGTTGCGAACGAGATCATGCCTGGGATCTTCGACTGCACGCGTCGTAACAGGTCGAGCATCCGGCCGACGTCCTCTTTGCGCTCGGCAACGGCGCCCGCGAACACCCGGTCGGGGCTTCCCACGAAGAAGCTTCGTCGGATGTTGGCTTCGCCATCGGCCTCGACGCCGGTGTAACGCGCCATCTCGCCTTGAAGACGGTTGCCGGTCGCTTCGAGCTCCTCGATTGAGTAACCGGGGGGCGGAATCAAGATGCCGAACACCAGGTTCCGGTTGCCGGTGGGCAAGTACTCCATCGGTGGGAGAAGCACCCAGACGACCAAGATCGAGCCGACGATGGCCAACGCGATCGTTGCGAACGAGCGCCGGGTCGAGCTGCAGAGCCATCGCACTTGTTCGGTGACGCGCGATCGAAACCGGCGGCCGAAGTCGGTCAGGCCGCCGATGTCGAGGGTCTTGCCCTGTGAGAGGAGGCGCGCGGCGAGGCTCGGGATCACCAGAACCGACACGACCAGTGACACTGACACGGCCAGCGCGATGGCAACCGCGACGTCACGCAAGAGCTCGCCGACCTCGCCCTGCCAGAGGACGATGGGAATGAAGACCGCGACCGTCGTCGCCGTGGAGGCGATCAGCGCGCCCCAGACGTCGCGGATGCCGCGATACGCGGCCAGCTTCGTGTTGGGTGCGCGGGTGCGCCAGGTATCGATGCTCTCGAGGGCGACGATCGAATTGTCGACGACCATGCCAATTGCAAACGTGATGCCGGCTAGCGAGACGACGTTAATCGTCCGGCCGAGCGCCTGCATTCCGAGGGCCGTTGCGAATGCACAGACGGGGATGGCGATGCTGACGACTGCGGATGCTCCGAACGTACGCAGGAATAGGAACAGGACGATGATCGCCAGGACCCCGCCGAGAAGCAGGTTCTGTTGCACCAGAGCGAGCGCGCCCTCGATGTATTCGACCTGGTCGGCGAGGATTTCGATTTGAAGTCCTTCGCGGTCGAACTTCTCGTGCTGCAGCTGGGCGACGACCTCGTGCACCTCCCGCGTCACCTCGAGCACATTGGTGCCCGCCTCGCGGGAAAGCAGCATCACCATGGCCGGCCGGTCCTGCACGAGGGCGACGCCGACCGGCTTGCGAAGCGCCAGCTTCACGGTGGCCACGTCTCCGAGGAGGATGGGGGTCCCGTCGCTGCTTGCTCCGAGCACGACCTCTTCGAGGGCGGTTGGCGTTTCCGGAGCGATGGCGGTTCGCACCAGGTAGCGTCGCTTCCCGAGGGTGACGTCGCCCCCGGACAGATCGCGGAGCTCGCTTCGCACCCGGTCAGCAACGTCCTGCACCGAAAGCCCGCGTGCCCCGAGAGCCTGCGCGTCAAACAGTACGTGGACCTCTGTGTCCTGGCCGCCGATGAAGAAGATGCCCGCCACGCCAGGGATGCGATCGATCTCGGGGAGGACCTCGTCTTCGACCCAGGTGCGATACGCCGCGACGCTGCCCTTGTTCGGATCCCGAATCGCAACCACGGCCAGCGGTGGCCCGGCGCTGTTGGCCGTTTCGACGACGGGTTCCCGAACCGAATCGGGATAGCTCGAAACCTGGCTGAGCTTGTTGGTCACGCGAACGAGCGCCTCTTCGATGACCGTGTCGACCTCGAACTCGAGCGTGATGCTCCCGCTGTTCATACTGGCGCTCGACTCCATGCGGGTGAGCCCCTGGACGTTCTTGAGCACCTCTTCTTGTGGCTCGAGGATCTCGGTTTCAACCTCTACCGGCGCGGCGCCCGGCCAGATGGTGTTCACGCTGATCGTCGGAGTCGCAATGTCCGGGGTGAGCTGAATCGGCAGGTCCATGACCGAGAGCGTGCCGAAGAGGACGACGAGCACGATGCCGACGATGACCGAGATCGGTCGTTGGATGGCGAGCCAAGAAAGCCCCGTGGGCTGCTCTTCGTGCGGAGGCGAGTCGTCGGGCATCGGGCGATCAGTCTTCCAGCACGATGAGAGGCTGCCCCGGGAACAAGCGTTCGTTGCCGCGCGTCACCACCACGTCTCCCGCTGCGAGCCCTTCGGCCCGGATCAGCACCTCGTCCCGGCCACGGGCCACGACTTCGATCGGCACTGGCTCCGCTTTGCCGTCGACCGACTTCACGACTTTGAGGCTGGCGATGCCGTAGACGAGCGCATCGCGTGGAACCACGACCGCGCCTTCCTCGCTCCTATTGACGGTCAGCAGCACGTCGACGGCCGCGCCGGGCAACAACCAGGCTGTGGGCTCGCCGGGGACCAAGCGCACGCGAACCGTGCGCGACTCGGCATCGAGAGCCGGCACGATTCCGCGAATCGTAGCCACCGCGGCTTCACCGCCACGGCCGAAACTGGCCTTGTCGCCGACGGAAAGAAAGCGCGCGACCTCGGGCGGAACCGATGCCAGGACCTCAACGTCACGATCATCGATGAGCTCAATCACTTCGACGCCAGGGTCGACCCAATCGCCCGGGTCGACGCGCCGAGTTGCAACGACACCATCGAACGGCGCCGTCACCCTGTGCCGCCCGAGCTCTGCGCGCGCCTCGGCTTCCGCTGCTTTGAGGCGCCCACGTTCTGCGCCCGCGCGTTTGTGTTCTGAGTTGGCTTGCTCGATCTCGGCGCGCGCCGCGATGTCCGGGCCCGCGACGCTCAATCGCTCCGCGTCACGCTGCGCGCGTTCGAGCTGCGCCGAGCCAGCTTGTTTGGAGGCCGACGCTGCACGCACCCGCGCCGCCGCAAGGGAAGGGTCCACCTCGACCAACAAGTCACCGCGCTTGACGTAGTCCCCGACTCGAACCCGGACGACGCGCACTTCGCCCGATGCTCCCGCCGCAAGGCGTGCATGCTGCAGCGCGCTCACATCACCAAGAAACGACCACTGGGCCTCGATACTCCCCGAGCGCACCTCACCGACCCAAACCCTCGCGGGGGGAGGCCCATTGGCGCCGCTCTTGGCCGGGGCCTCGCCCTCACAGCCCAGGGCCATCAATGATAGCCCTAGCAGGAGACACGCTCGCCGCCGGAAAACGACCGAAATCATCGGGAAAATTTAGTGCATAGACTCGTTTTGACAAGTCAAAGTCCATGACTATAAAGAGGCCGCGGGGTGGAGCAGCATGGTAGCTCGTCGGGCTCATAACCCGAAGGTCGTCGGTTCAAATCCGGCCCCCGCAAC
>CALJYC010000100.1 GCA_937984275.1 uncultured bacterium
TGAAGCCGTCGATGCTGAAGACGAGCCCCAGATTGCCACTCGCTCTGAACTCCTTCTCGAGCCGCAGATCCACGGTCAGGACGTCGTCGTTACGGAAGTCGCCGAGGTTGTCCTCCACCGAGATCCGTCTCAGAGAGGTGAGCGTACGCCCGCAGCCTTGCCTGCGGGTCGTCCTGGCGCCGAGCGACGTCGAGCAATGCGAGAGCAGCAGAGGGCGAGCTGGGCGATTCCAAGAGCGCTTGTTCGTATGCGTGGCGGGCGGCCGTCAGATTTCCACTGCGCTCGGCGGTCGCTCCGGCGAGAAGAAGTGACAGCTCCCCCAGCGCAGCGCTCGGCTCACCGTGCGACCGCTCGCGCGCCAAGGACACGACGTCTTCGGGGCGCCCTCCCTCGCGTAAGACGCCGTCGAGCAACGTGACGATGTAGCGATCGTCGGGAGCGGCGTGCAACGCTCGCCGAAGGACGCGCTCGGCGGCGTCCCAATCTCGGCTCCGCGCGTAGGCCTGTCCCGCAGCGCACAGATGTCCAACTTGCGCGTCTCCCGAAGTGAGCCCCGCGATCGTCTCGTGGGCGTGGGCAAGCAAGTTGGTATTTCCCGCCCATGCTGCCTGAGCTCGGGCGACCTGTGGCGCCCACGCATGGCTGCCCGGGTCCCCAAGGCCATCACGCAACAGCAGCTGCGCTTCCTGGCTCGCCCCTAGGACGTTCTGCGTCACGTCGTATCGCGTAAAGGCAAGCGTCGCCCGCTCAGTCGGGTCAATGTCGCACTGCATGAGCTCATCGCAGCGCTCGAGAATTTCGCCGGGCTGCTTGGCCGCCAGCGCCGCGCCGAGAGCCTCCCGCAGGATTCGTTCCTTCGACGTCGTGGCAGCACTCGCAGCCTCGCTGTAGAGGGACTGCACTTCGCCCGATGCCGTCGAGCCGATGGCAGCCAGTTGTGCCGCCTGCCACGAGAACCGCGCGCGCTGCTCTCCCTCGACGGTTGCGGCACGCTCGCGCAAGCGCTTGACTCGCTCCGCGTGCGCCTCGCCGCGGATCAACGCCACGTCGAGCGCCGCTTGGGCGTAGTCGGAATCTGGGTATCGGGCCGCCGCGTCGCGAAGTGTGTCTATCGCTTGTTGGAAATCTTCGCTCGACAGCGCGCGCCGCACCTCGTGTGCGACGAACGCCGGATCTTCGGGCGCCACGGTGCGGAACCACTCGGACGCTTCTTCCGAGGCCGCGAGATCACCACGACGCTCTTGGATCAGCAACGCTTCCAAGCGAGTCGCCCGTCGGTCCGGGAACAAGCGCAACGCCGCGTTGATGTGCTCGGCCGCCGCATCGGTGTCTGCGAACTGCCTCGCGCTGCACGCGGCAGCCTCTTGCCACAGGAGCGCGGCCATTGGGAGGCGTTCGTCCTTCGGGACCGAAAGGTTCAAGGGGTCCGAGGGCTCGTCCCCTTCCACCGCCGCCTCGAGTAGGCGCGCCATCGAGGTCGCCGCGCGAACGAACACATCCCACCGCTCGTGTTCCCGCGCGGTCCGAAGCTGCAGCGACCTGGCCTGCCAGACCAACGCCTCGGACTCGCAAGCGCGCTCAAGCGCGTCGATCGCCTCCTGGGGGTGGCCTGCGTCGATGTCTCCCAGGGCAACGTCGATCCACAGGGCGGCCCGTAAGCTGGGGTCTGTCGCGTGCTCCGCCTGGGTGCGCAACGCATATCGTACCGAGCTTTGATCGCCCTGCGCCTCGGCGAGCCATTCGAGGATGAGGGCCGGCACGACAGGCTCTGGAGATCGCGCGATCGCCTCTCGTAGAAGCAAAGCCCAATCTTCCGTATGGATTGCCAAGTCCATGAGCGCCGCGCCGCTGACGGCGGGGCTCGTCGATGTGGCTACCTGCTCCGACCGAAGCGCCGCCAGGTCGTGTCCGTTCTTGGAGCGTTCCGCGATGCGCAGCTGCGCGATCAGGGCTGGGTGGAAGCCCGGCGCGGCCGCGTGTGCCTGCCCGTAGTGATCGAAGGCTTCGGAAACACGTCCGAGCTCCTGCTCATAGAGTGCGCCCACTTGGTAGAGAATCGCCGCCTGGCTCGAGGGCTCGGTTTCTGCGTCGAGCTCGCGGCGCAAGTTTGCGATTCGCAATTCGACCAAGTCGAGCTTGTGTGCAGGCCTTGGTGGGCGCGGTGGCGGTTTTCCGATCATCGCCCGCCCCCGGTTATGCGAGTGTCCAACCGCCGTCGATGACCATGACATCCCCCGTCAGGTAATCGGATTCGTCTGACGCCAAGAAGACTGCGCCTCCTGCAATGTCTCGAGGCTGGCCGACCCGCCCGGCCGCGGTTCGCTCCACGATGCTCGACCGAATCGATTCGTTGTCGACCAGCACCTGCGCGAACTTGGTCTCGACCAAGCCGGGTGCAATGGCGTTGACCCTAATCCCGGCCGCGCCGAGCTCCATGGCCAGCGTCTTCGTCATCGAAATCACTGCGGCTTTTGTCATCCCGTAGACACCCTGCATCGGCGCGGCCATCAAGCCCGCGACGCTGGCGATGTTCACGACGGAGCCTTTGGCGTTCCGCTGCTGGAGGTGGCCCGCCACGAGCTGGATCATGCCGAAGTAGCCCTTCACGTTGACCTCGAAGGTCTTGTCCCAGGCGCCGTCGTCGATGGTGAGCATCGGACCGAAATGCGGGTTGGTCGCGGCGTTGTTCACGAGGATGTCGACTTTGCCGTAGGCCTTCAACGCCTGGTCGAGCATTTCTTGGCGCTGGCTGGCGTGGCCCGCGTGGCACGCGATCGGGATCGCCTCGCCCCCGTGGCCACGGATCTCGTCGGCCACCGCCTGCAGGCCTTCGATCTTTCGCGAGACGAGAACCACCTTGGCTCCCTCCTCCGCCATATGGCCCGCGATGGCTGCGCCGATTCCCCGACTTGCCCCTGTGACGATCGCCACCTTGTCCCGTAGGCGCTCACCCATGCTGTCCCCTCCTCTGGTCTGACACGTATAGCGCTCCGCGGGGTGGTTTTGCCAGCGCGATCTGCACGGGGGTTGCGTGCTTCGGCCCGTAAGCAAAACTAGGCCGTTACTCGTTTCGCCGAAGAGGTCGTCCTGACGCTGTTCTACGCCATTGCCGCGGTCATCGTGGGTTTCATCGCCGTGGTCTGGGGAGCAGATCGTTTCGTGTACGGGGCGGCCGGGCTTGCCAGCAATTTGGGGGTAAGCCGCTTGGTGATCGGGCTGACGATCGTCGCGTTTGGCACGTCGGCGCCCGAGATGTTGGTTTCCGGGATGGCCGCGGCGGCCGGGAGTCGCGCGATGGGCATCGGGAACGCCGTCGGATCGAACATCACCAACGTGACGCTCGTCCTCGGCGCCGCAGCGCTCGTTCATCCGTTGAGGGTTCATTCACGCTTGCTCATCCGCGAGATCCCGGTGCTCTTTTTGAGCATGGCAGTCGCGTGGGCGTTCCTATGGGATGGAGAGCTGAGTCGCCTCGAGGGAATCGTCTTGTTGTCCGGCATGTTTGCGTTGGTCGCGTGGATCAGCATGCAGGGCCGCAAGGAGCAGGCGGAAGAGCCGGATGTGCTCGCCGGAGGGTTCGACGACGACGACATCCCCGATTCGCTGCCCACCGCCAAGGCCGTCGCCACGTTCTTGCTCGGGTTGGTCTTTCTCCTGGTGGGCTCTCGGGTTCTGGTTTGGGGTGCGGTCGGCATCGCGCGCGACCTGGGCGTGAGCGAGCTGGTCGTGGGGCTGACGCTGGTCGCGCTCGGAACGAGCCTTCCCGAGCTGGCCGCTTCGGTCGCGGCGGCACGCCGGGGAGAGGACGACATCGCGGTCGGCAACGTCGTCGGCTCCAACATGTTCAACTTGCTCGGCGTGCTCGCGCTACCCGGTATCATCGCGCCCGGAACGGTGGATCGCGCGATCATCACCCGTGACTTCCCGATCATGGCGGGGGTGACCTTGTTGCTTCTGTTGATGGCGATGAACGAGCGCAATCACATCGGCCGCAAGCGAGGAATCACCCTCATCCTCGTTTTCATCGCCTATTTCGTGATGCTGTTTTGGAACCCGTCGCTGCCCGGGCCGAGTTCTTAGGTCGCGCGCATCCACACGAGGGTCATGTTGTTGGCCGGCATGCTCACCCGCTCTTCGAGCGTGAAGCCCGTTCGGACACCCAGCTCGAGGAGCTCGTCGATGTCGCGAACGCCCCAGCGCGCGTTGCGAGATCGAAGGCTTTGGTCGAACGCCGCGTTGCTCGGGGCGGTGTGCTCGCCCTGCAGCCGATAAGGACCGTATGTAACCATGGGCGCGCCGCCCGCCAGGAGCTTGCTTGCTCCATGAAACAGCGCCTCGGTCGTTTCCCACGGTGAGATGTGGATCATATTGATGCACACCAAGGCGTCAGCCTTCGCTATGGGCCATTGGGGCGACCGCACGTCGAGGTCGAGCGGAGCCAGAATGTTCTCGCGAGCGGTTTCGTCGACCCACGCGCCGATGCTCTGCACCGCTTCCGACGAAGCATCGGTCGGCTGCCATCGGAGGGAGGGGAGGTGCTCGGAAAAGAAGATCGCGTGTTGTCCGGTTCCGCTCGCTACTTCGAGAACGAGGCCGGACGGTGGGAGCACCCGCCGAAGAACATCGAGGATCGGTTGCCGATTGCGCTCGGCCGCAGGCGCGAATCCCTTTGCCATCGTGATTGCATAGCTCATAACTTCCCGTCATCGAAGCGAAGCGCCGGGATTGGAGGGGAAGGGCGGCCTGGGGGCTCGTCGTTGCCGTGTGCCTTGCGGCGCCATGGCTGACGCGCGTCTTGCTCCTGAGCGAGAAGCGCCTGGCGCTCGCCCCCGCCGATTTGCGTGGCGCTTTGGCCGACGGTTCCGTTGCGTTGCTGGTCGTGGGGGTCGCTGGCTTCTTCTTTGCGACCGGCCGCTGGTGGGGCCGTGCGATCGGCCTCTGGGTCGTCGTTTCGTTCGTGTGGGTCACATTCGCGATGTACGAGTTCATCTCCGTCTTCGATTCGCTCTACGCGCTCGCTCACGCCGGCTTCCTCGCGGATGCGACTTTCATCGGCGGCTCGGTTCGGCACGTGCGACATCCCGCCCTGCTTGCTTCCTTCACCGTGCTGGCGATTGCGGCCGCGCTGTGGGCGCACGCCCCTCGCAAGCCCTGGTGGCGGTGGTGGGGCGTCCTGTTCGCCGCTTGCGTGCTCGGGCAGGTGGTCATTCCGACGTCCCACGCGCACGACGAGTGGCGGCAAAGACACGCGATTCAGGCCAATCTGTCGATTCTCCCAGCCTCGGCAGGGGTAGGGCCGGCCTCGATCCATGCCGACGTGCGCGATGTATTTCGAGGCAACCTGCGAGGTGAGCGCTGGGCTGGTCCGCTCTCCGGTCGCCCCAACGTGCTTCTCATCTTGGTCGAGGCGGCTTCGGGCGCGCACTTGCCTTCCGTTGCAGCGGCCCAAGGGGTCCAAAGCGCGACCGCGATGCCAAAGCTGGACGCGCTTGCGCAACGCCACATCCTCTTCACGCGCGTCATCTCTCACCAAAGGCAGACCAACCGCGGCGAGTATGGGATCTTGTGCGGGGATTATCCGAAACTCCTCACCGACCAGTCCAAGATGAGCGAACAGGTCTACGGAGCCGCGCGCCGATGCCTTCCCGAGGTCCTGCGCGATGAAGGATATGCGACCGCGTACATTCAATCGGCGCCCCTCGGCTTCATGCTGAAAGACCAGTTCATGAAGAAGGCCGGCTTCGACGAGTTGGTTGGAGATCCCTGGTTTGAGCGGAGTTATGCGCGCACCGATTGGGGTGTCGATGACAAAGCGTTCTTCGAGCAGTCTCTTGGGCGGGTGGTCGAGCTTCACGAGGCGGAGCGGCCGTTCTTCGCGACCCTGTTGACGGTTGGCACTCACCATCCGTTTACGTTCCCCGATACCGCAAGCGTGGAAGGCGGGGGAACACGGCGGGAGCGCGCTTTTCGATGGGCCGATGATGCCCTCGCCGAGTTTCTGGAACAACTCGAGCTACGAGGCGTGCTCCACGACACGGTCGTGATCATTACCTCCGACGAGTCCGCCGGGCTCGTGCAGGCGGCGAGTGCGACCCAAAGGCTGCTCTCGCAGAGCTGGTCGTTCGCCGTCGTGATGATGCCGGAGCCGCAGGCGAAGCGGATCGACACGCTCTACGCGCATGTCGACACCGCTCTGTCAGTGTTGGATCTCCTCGGCTTCGAGCGAAAGACGCGTGGCTTCACCGGGCGCAGTTGGTTCCGAGAATATGAAACCCCGCGCCGCCTGTTCGCGGGCAACACCTACGCCCGAAGCGTGATCATGTGGGAGCCTACCGGCAGCGTCGTCGTGTGCGGCGAGTCGTTTCACAAGTGCATGCGATCGGTCCCTGTCGATGATCTCGTGTTCGGTCCGGAGCGGCAGAGCGAGCCGGCATCGCCGCGTGAGCGACAGCTCGTGCTCGAGGTAGCCCGACAGACGCGCTCTGGCCGCAGAGATATGACGGAAGCCGGCGCCATCCAGCTATTGACCGAAGACACGTGGTCGGTACCGGCCGCCGAGGGCAAGAAACTTCTGGCCGGTGGCCAATATCTACGCGTGCCGGGAGGCACGACGCTCCGTGTGGACCTGGACCTCGAGGTCTCCGGCGACCAAGCGACGATCGACTTTCACCAAAATGTCCTTCTCAACGGGTATGAGAAGTTCCTGCGCAAAGGTATCCAGGTTCGAGGCGGGGAGCGATGGCGTTTGAGCTACGAGATCGGGGTGCCGCGCGACGGGAGCCACCTGGTCGTTCAGCTCTACGCGACGACCGTCTCGGGCGATGTCGCGGAGATCCGTTTCCACGACGCCCGGCTCTCGATGACCGCGGGTTCGGTGACCTCACCCACCGTGGCCGTCATCGAGGACGAGGTTTCAGCGGCCGATCCTCGGTGAGTCGAAGTCGGCACTCGATGCGTCGCAGTTGTTCTTGCTCCCACCGCTCGAGCTCGCCTTGAAGGAGCTCGTTGGCCTCGCGGTTCGAAGCCCCAACATCGAGGTGCTCGTTCGGATCGGTTTCGTGGTCGTACAACAGCGTCGTATTGGCTCCGCGGTGATGAATCAGGCGGTAGCGGCCGCGGGTGATCGCGCCCTTGGGCTCGTACCCCTTGCTCGCAGCGCGAGTGCCGCGGAGCCGGGCTCGAATCGATGCGTCATCGAGTGCGGGGAGGCGGAACCTGTCGAAGAGCTCGCGCCCGCGTACCGGGAATGCCTCTGAGAAAGACGGGCGGTTCGGCAGGTTCGGGTCCACCGTGAAGAGGCTCTGCGCGGCGATGTCCGAGGGAGTGGGCAACCCGAGGAAGTGCAAGACGGTGGGCGCCACATCGGCGAGACTGACGCCAACGCGAGGTTCGGCAGGAGACAGCTTCGCGTGCCAGAGGACCAGCGGGACGTCGACCATCCAACCGTTCAGGTACACGTGGTGTCCCCAATAGGACTTTTCCCCTAACGCCTCACCGTGGTCGGAAAAGAAGACGACCAGCGTGTCCTCGAGCCAGCCGTCGTCGTCCAAGTACTCGATCACGCGGCCGAGCTCTCGATCGAAATGTGCCACTTCGCTCAGGTAGGCATTCTTCTTTCCCTTGCCGAACGGGAAGGCTCGGTGTGGTTGGTAGGGGTCGTGTGGTCCGTAGTAGTGGATCCACGCCATCACGGAGGCGTCCTCCTCACGCGCAGCCCGGAGACTCGCGATGAGGGTATCGGTGGCCGCCGTGTCTGTTGGCGCCAAGGCGGTCTCGACCCCGGGCACGAGGAACTGTTCGATGATCGGAAGACGAAACCAGCTGACGTCAGGAAGAATGGCGAGCTGCCTATCGACGTAGGCACGGGAGCGCGTGAAGATCGTGTCCGGTAGCGCGGGGGAGAGATACAACTCCGCGGGGCTCAAGCCGGTGAACGCGCTGCCCATCGCGAATAGCGTCGCCGGATAGGTCGATGTAGCATTTGTGAAGGAGACGCCGGCTTTGGCGAGGCGCGCCAGCTCTGGGGTAACCGGGCGTCCATCGACCTCCATGCCTACGACGTCTTCTCGAAGGGCATCGACCGTGACGATGATCACGTTGCGACGTCCACCCGGCTCGATGCCGATCGGCGATTGTTCGATGACTGGCCTCGGCTCTGGGCATGCCTTGCCGCCCGTCGACCAGCTCTCCTCGCGGCCGAGGTGCGGAAGCACGTAAAGGGTCATCAATGCAGCGGCTCGGCTGTGCGCGGTCACTTCGCGCTGGCCGGTCGCGACCAGTGCGGGAGCGAAGCGCGAGCCGGCGCCGTAAAGTAGGCACGCGACGGCGATGCCTACGACAACCGGCCAGTGTCGAGACTCGCGAGAGGGGAGGTACACGATCGCGCCCGAGAGAACCCCCGCTGGGAAGACGAGCTGCGCTGTCGAGTAGTCGTACGCTCGATAGCGACCAATCGCCGCCATCAGTATCCCGACTACGATTAGCGTGAACACGATCCAGGCGGCAATCCATAGTCTGCGTTCGGCACGGGCACCGAAGATCAGCCACAACCAACCTCCCGCGGCGAGCACACCAAGGGCTGAGACCATCGCAATACGCGCCTCTTGGCGCTGCGGATGGAGCATCCATCGCGGCCCCGAACGCAGGAAATCGGTGTGCTCCCAACCGATGGTCACCCCGAACATGAGTACGGCCACCGTAGATGCCGCGATCGCAGCGCTTGGCGCGTGCGCAACTCGGGACGCGGCGCTCAAGAGCAGGGTCGTTGGTATCGAGCCAATGAGGGCGAGCCAGCATAGCTGACCGAGAAGCTCGATCGAGAGCGAGGCTTGCGGCACTAGACCGGCAAGCAGGAATAGGGTGCATCCCAGATAGGCCGATGCCCACAAGGTCAGCATGGGTGCGAGCGACTTACTGCGCATCGAGCTCTGCCGCCGTTTCGTCGAGCGTTTGCTCCGCCGCGATGAGCCGCGTCGCTCTCACCGGGGCTTCGAAGGCATTGTGGAGGAGCCACCATCGCGGGCTCACCGCAAGCGGCGTCAAGCCCCACGCCTCGATGTCGCGAGTATCCTTTCGCAGGTCCACCATGAAGTAATCGCCGAATTGGCGATAGGGGTGGCGCGCAGCGAACGCGGCGCGCTGCTCTTCGGAAAAAGCGTCGAGCGCCGCGACGAAGACCCACTCCGTGGCACCCTGATCGTTGGGGATCTCGACGCGCGGATTCTGCGACCAGCGATGGGTCACGCGGTCGAGGGTGATGTCGAACCGGGGCTCCAGGCGAAGAGGTTTGAGGCTCGTATGCAGCTGGACTCCGGTATCTCGGTCGGTCCATTCCTTGACGCGCTCTGCGAAGCGGAGCTCCGGTCTTCCCGAATCGTATGTGTCCATCGAGCCGCGTACCGGAGTAAAGAACCACATCGAGCCGCCGACGTAGCGTCCCTCCGGGACGATTTGAACGACGCGGAACGCCAGCGGGACGAGCAGGAGCAGCACACTGAGGCCCGCCATAGCCCCGGCCCGCTCGCGAAGCCATCGGGCCATCGCGAACAGTGAGACCGAGACGGCGATGGCGACCCCCGGAAGCGTAGGCCACGCCCAGTATGAGTGGACGATCGCGCTCCAACGAAAGGTCCAATAGTGAACCAGTCCCGCGATCAGAAATGCGACAGGAATCAAGTCCCGCGCGCTCGCCGTCCCGCGTACCGCGCGCACGGCCCACGCCCCAACCCATGCGACACAGAGCCCAAGAACCGGCGCCGTGAACATCAGCTGTGGCACCACCAGTAAGTGCGTCCG
>CALJYC010000101.1 GCA_937984275.1 uncultured bacterium
GCATCAGAGCGGCCGTGATGTCGACCTCGGCTTCTACATGCTCGATCGGCGCTCGACGCCGGTGAACGTGCACCTCTTCGTCCGATTCAACAATCAGGCCATGGGCAAGCAGTGGGGCAACCTCTACAAGTTCGACGCCTCACGCAACTGGGCACTAATCGAATCATTGCTCAGCCAACCGACCACAGACGTGCAACACATCTTCGTCTCGAACTCGATCAAGCGACGTCTGCTCAATCAAGCGGTGAAGGAAGGCGCGAACCCCGAGGTGCTGATGCGTGCCAAGCGCGTGATCACGCAGCCTCGGCACGGCGCACCGCATCGAAGCCACTTCCACGTCCGGATTTACTGCTCCGACGACGATCGACCGACGTGCAAGGATCGCCCGCCTTTCTACGCGTGGCATCAACGTGCCGACCAGGCGCCTGCCGTCAGCACGCTCAAGCCCAATGATTCATGAGCTGGAAGGGTCACTTCTGGACCCTCGGCCCGTTCCTCCGTCATAACCTCCTCCCGCCACGGACTCCGGAGTGGCAACGCTGGGAGACGAGTCTCGAGGACAGCGTGGTTGGCACGCTCAACCTGAGCGGACGGCTAACTCGCGAGGACGCATCCGACACCATTGTCGTGATCGTGCACGGGCTCGGTGGAAGCGCGACGAGCTACTACGCTCGAAGGGCGGCGCTCTGTGCTTCGCAGGCCGGGATCGACAGCTTGCGACTCAACCTTCGTGGCGCAGACCGTGCCGGAGACGACTACTACCATGCCGGCCTCACGGACGACCTCAAAGCAGCGCTCGCGAGCACGGCGCTCGAAGGCTACGAGAACATCTTGCTGCTGGCCTACTCGCTTGGCGGCAACATGGTGCTCCGCTATCTCGCCGACAAGCCGGACCCACGGGTGCGCGCTGCCGCTGCCGTGTGCTCACCGATTGATCTGAAACCCAGTGCGCGCGCGATCGATCGGCCTCGCGGGGTGTTCTATCGGCGTCATGTCTTGGCCGGGCTGAAGGACATCTATCGCCACGTCGCGGCGCGGCGTGAGGTGCCCCTGCCCGTCCGCGAAGCGTCACGGATCGACACCATCGAACAGTGGGACGAACGGGTCATCGCGCCGCGTCATGGGTTCGCTGGCGCCGAGGACTACTGGGCGCAGACCAGCGCCTGCAACGTGCTCGGGGACATCGGCACACCCACGCTGTTCGTCGCGACCGAGCGGGACCCCATGGTAGGCATCGACACGGTGCGACCTTGGCTGCAGAATGCGACCACGCTTCGCCGGATCGTGACCAGCCGGGGGGGCCACGTCGGGTTTCCGCAGAAAGTGGACCTCGGCCTAGGCACCACGGGTACCGTCGAAGACCAAATCATCCAATGGATGCTGGCACCTACATAGGACTTCGGGCGGCCCTCGCGGCTGCGGTGTGCTTCTTGTGTGTGAGTGGATGCAACGACGAGGCCGGCCGCCCTGAGGAGCCGCAGCGCCCCGCCTCGTGCCCGGAAACACGCAGCGTCGAGCCGCCGCTTGCCAATGTGTCCTCGGAGCACGAAACGCTGGAGTATTGGCTCTCGCGGAACGAGCCCTTTGGCCCGCTTGACGAACCGCTGCTGAACGCAGGCGCGATACAGCGCCACGAGCTCGCCCTTCGGGAGTCCCGCAACGGCGAGCCGATCGGACAAGCCGACCTGCTGGCGCCGGTCGACCGAGCCGCCCTGCGGGTACAGGTCGACGAACGACTGGCCTACATGGCGAAGCGGCTCGAGGCGGAAGAGCTCGTCGACCGCAAGGGCAAGACGATCGGGCCGGGCGAGGCTGCGTTCTTCGAAGCGCCCGCGTCGATCGATGCGGTCGAGGAGTGGAGAGTGGTCAAGAGGCTCGAGGCGCTTCGGTGCGGGCCGTACGACGGCGGCCTCTACACGACGCCCGTCGACCGAGACTTCGACCGCAACCGGTGCAGCACGATGCGTGAGGGCGAGGTCGTTCAACTGCTGGCGCGTTGGCCTAACGGGATGTACCTCGCGCGGACGTCGTATGCGATCGGCTGGATCCGCACCAAGGCGCTCTCCTCTCCCCTCGATCGGATTGCGGTTGAAGCGCGGCTCCAACGGAGCGGGATCCAGCCATTCACTCGTCGCGCATTGCTGACCGAAGCATTCTCGATGCTGGGCGAGCCGTATGGCTGGGGCGGCAAAGATGGGGGCTACGATTGCTCGCGGTTCTTGCTCGAGGTCTTTGCTCGTTTTGGCATCGACCTGCCGCGGCACAGCGCGCGACAAGCCATGGCCGGCACGTTTGCCGTCGATGTATCCGCCGTCGAAGATCTCAACGAGAAGCGGCTCTTGCTCGACGCCGCCGCACGTCGCGGCGCCGTCCTGCTCCACTTCCCCGGTCACATCATGCTCTATCTCGGAACGACCGAGGAAGGCACGCCGATGGCGATTCACGCCTTCTCCGAGTTTCTGACGCCGTGCGAGGGCACCGAGCTGGAAACGATCAATCGGGTCGACCGAATCGCGGTCAGCGACCTTTCGTTGGGCGCCGGGAGCTCGCGGCGCGACTTCCTGAGCCGAATCACGCGCATCACGGTGTTAGGCAACACGCCTGGACCCGCCCTCGTTGCCAATGCCGAGCTTCGTCCGAGCGCGCCCATTTCAATTCCCGAAGGCCGCTGCTCCGACTCCAAACGAATCGCCATTTTTCGCTCCCCGCATCGGCCCAACCCTTCGCAACCCATGCGCATCATCGCCACCAGTGAGGGAGACCCAGGCCTCGCATCGCTCGTCCTCTTTGCCCCGGACGGGTCGCAGATAACGCCCGTGCAGCACGTCCTCGACGGGCCGCCCTACAGCCGCTGGGTCGAAGTGCCCCAGCCAGAGGCCGGTCGATGGACCGCGGTGTTTGCCGACGGTGACCTGGTGCGCGCCTGTGAGCGCATCGGAGTCGCAAAGCGCCCGGCGCCGCAATCGCGGCACGTCACCCCGGGTCCTGCTTGGGACGCGAGCTGGAAGTGGGAGCGCGATACGGAGAACCTCTATGCGGCGTTCATCGAGCAGCTCTTTCGCGATCCGGCCGAAGAAGACATTACCTGGCCCCGGCTGCAGGCGGTGATCGGCGAACCCGAACGCAACTTGCTCTACGACCATCGCGTGCCTGGAGAAGACGCTCGGCTCGACCTGGAGCCGGACTGCGCCGACTTGCCCTACTTCCTGCGCGCCTATTTCGCGTGGAAGCTCCGATTGCCGTTCGTGTACCGAGCATGCACACGAGGCCGT
>CALJYC010000102.1 GCA_937984275.1 uncultured bacterium
CGACCGTCGCAGTCAACAGAACCGCGATACTCAGTGCGCCAAACGCACCAATCCTCATAAACCTCATCTCAACTCCTCACTTCCCTCAGCGAAAGGGAAAACCTCCGGCCACTTCCCTCAGCGAAAGGGAAGATCTCCAAATTTCTGTGTCTCGCTTCCCTCATCGGAAGGGAGAACTGTGCGCCAAGGCGCGCTGCAATAAGTAAGCCAGTTAGTTGGCGAGACCGCGAATCAGCTTGACCAGCTCCGCGACCACTTCGGGCTTCGCATCGAGATCCGGATTCGCCGGCATCGTGGGCGCCTTACCGACCCCCGCGCCGCCATAAACGATGATCTTCTGCAGGTGCTCATCCGTGACGGATGCCTGCCACTCAGCCAACGTGAAATCACGTGGCTTTGGGTCGAGGGCGGCCGAGCCGTCGCCGTCACCCTTGCCGGTCGCGCCATGGCAAACCGTGCATCGATTCGTGTAAATGTCCTTTGCATCGGCAACGGGATCTCCGGCCGGCTCCGCGGCCGGCGCGGGCGTCGGCGCTGGGGCGGTTTCTGCAGCCTTGGGCTCAGCGGGAGCAGCGTCCTTCGAGGTGCACCCCGAAACGCCAATTATCAATCCGATGACCAACCCAATCCATCTTGCGCGCATAAACCCTCCTCGTTCGCGCGGAGTCTAAGCCTACCAGCAGGGGGGGCAAGCAATTACCGAGAGAAAAAACTGCGCCAAAATCGCCCGAGGCGCAGGATTTGCGCGCCACTAAAAACCTGGATTTTTGAATTACGAAGGAGAAATTGTGTGTCTATACTCCGCACGCGCTGGGAGGCGCTTCCTAGTAGGGGAGGATGTGATGAGAGGTTTCGTGAGAATTACAGTCATCGGTGGGCTTCTTTGTGGGCTCCTCGTCCTTGGATGCAAGAAACAGGAGGCCGCGCCAGCTGAGGTGGCGCCCGTGGAGGAGGTGGCCGTAGTAGAGGCCTCGAACATCCCTCCGTTGCACGAGAATAACATCGTCAGTATTGCGATCGGCTCGAAGGATCACACGACGTTGGTCGCGGCGCTGAAGGCTGCGGACTATGTCACTTCGGTTGCGGCTTCCGGCCCGCTCACGGTGTTCGCTCCGACGAACGACGCGTTCGCGAAGCTTCCCGAAGGTACCGTGGAGACGCTGGTCAAGCCAGAGAACGTGGACACGCTCCGGGAGATCCTGAAGTACCACGTCACCACGTCTGCCGTTCAACCGAGTTGGTTCAAAGAGGGACAGACCGTCGGTATGGCCAACGGCAAGAAGGCCACGATGCACGTGAACGGCGAGGAGCTTTCGCTCAACGACGCAAAGATCATTGCGCGGATCCCAGCCGAAAACGGAATGGTCTACGTCGTCGACACCGTTCTGCTTCCACCAAAGGAATAGGCCCTACCCATGACGTGCGAATCGGCGTGGGCTCATTCGCGCGCACTGCGAGCGGTCGTGCTCTTGATCGGAATGACGCCGCTGTCCGCTTGCACGGACAGCGGCGTTTCTGCTGAACCGCAGGGCTCGAGCTGACCATCACCCCAAACTCATAAACTCCTGCTACCATCCGCTGACCATGACTGAGTTGAAGGGCAAGCGAGTACTGATCACCGGCGGTGCCCAGGGCATCGGCCTCGAGATGGCAATCAAGTTCGCCGGCCGCGGGGCCGAGATCGTGATCGCCGACCTCAATGAAGCGAAGCTCCCGGGGGCGAAGGCGCGAATCGAGGAGGTCGGCGTCCCCGTATGGGCCTTTCCGGTCGATGTGACCAACCCAGCAAGCATCGCATCACTTCGTGCTCAGATCGCTGCCGAAGCCGGTCCAGTCGACGTTCTGGTCAACAACGCCGGTGTGGTGTTCGGCGGCCCCTTCACCGAAACGCCGCTCGACCGTCACTTCAAGACCTTCGAGGTCAATGTCTTGGGCGTCGTCGCAATGACCCACGCTTTTCTCGCAGACCTGATCGAGCGCCCCGAGGCCCACCTGGTCCACATCTCGAGCGCATCCGGGTTCATCGGCCTGCCTTACGGATCGACCTACGCGGCGAGCAAGTGGGCCGTCATCGGCTTCTCCGAATCGATTCGTGCCGAGCTCAACCTGACGGGCCGCAAGCATGTGCACTCGACCGTGGTTTGCCCGAGCTACATTGGCACAGGGATGTTCGACGGCGTCGAGGCACCCAAGGCGACGAACATTCTCGAACCTGGCTACCTTGCAGAAAAGGTCGTCCAAGCCGTGGAGCGCAACCGCATCCACGTGTTGGAGCCTTTCATGGTGAAGCTCACCCCACTACTGCGCAGCCTCTTGCCGACTGGGCTCTCCGACAAACTCTCCCATCTGTTTGGCGCCGACACCTCGATGACGCACTGGACGGGGCACGAGGGCGAAGAGGCGTCGGAAGCAGGGGAAGAGCCGCAGCCCGAAAGCCGCGATCAGCCAGACGCAGAGCTGTAGCGCGACAGGAACGTTTGAACGACCTCGTCCACGAGGAGGTCACGCGCCTAGGGCTTGGCAGTGTCCAAGATGGTGCCAGGTTTGGCGTTGAAGGAATCGAGCCCGAAAGAAGGCAATCATGAGCAAACACGACTGGAACGCAGAGCAACTCCGTGACCAAACAGGCCGTGTCGCAATCGTGACCGGGTCCAACAGCGGAATCGGCTTCGAGACCGCGCGCGTCCTGGCCGAAAAAGGCGCGAACGTCGTGATGGCGTGCAGGAATCTCGAGAAGGCGAACCCTAAAGCAGACGAAATTCGCAGCGCCCATCCCAACGCAAGCGTCGAAGTGATGGAGCTCGACCTTTCGGATCTCGATTCGGTACAAAGGTTCGCCGATGCGTTTCGAGCGAAGCACTCGCGCCTGGATCTGCTGATCAACAACGCCGGAATCATGGTCCCGCCCTACGGCAAGACCGCCCAGGGCTTCGAAACACAATTCGGGGTCAACCACCTCGGGCATTTCGCGCTTACGGGATCCTTGATCGACCTGCTCGTCGAAACGCCCGGATCTCGCATCGTCAACGTGAGCAGCATCGCGCACTACATGGGCGCCATCCGCTTCTCCGATCTCCAGTGGGAGAATGGCTACAAAGCTCAGCCTGCATACGGCCAAAGCAAACTGGCAAACCTCTTGTTCACCTACGAGCTCCAGCGTCGGTTGACGGCGGCGGGCAAAGACACGGTGGCGGTTGCCGCTCACCCGGGATGGACGGCCACCAACCTCCAGGAGAACGCCGCGTCGATCAAGTTCATGAATCGTTTCCTCGCACAGGAGCCCTCGATGGGGGCCCTACCCACACTTTACGCGGCCGCCGCGCCTGCGGTGAACGGCGCAGAGTACTTCGGTCCGGGCGGTTTCCTACAGCTCAACGGACCTCCGAAGAAGGTGCGCTCGAACAAGCGATCACACGACCCGCACACGGCTGAGCGCCTTTGGAACGTCTCCGAAGACCTCACCGGCGTACACTTCTCACTCTGAAATCGAGGCGATCGAGTCGAGCTCGACCGTCGCCAGCGCAAGCGCCTCCGCGGTCATCGCGAGCTTGTTTTCCTGATCGAAGAGACTTCCGCGCATGACCTTGACCGCGCGCCCATCGCGCTGACACCTAGCCCCGTGGCGACGAAGTCGCTTTACGGGGTGACACGAATCGCGCGGGACGTCGGGATCTGTAAGGCGGAATTCAGAGCGAATTCGGCCGCTTGACAGGCGCGGAAGGCACGCTATCCCTCGCAGCCATTCCAGCGTAGCTCAGTTGGTAGAGCGGGCGACTGTTAATCGCTTGGTCATAGGTTCGAGTCCTATCGCTGGAGCCAATCGGCAGGCTTCCTCAAGATCGAGGAGGCCTTTTCTGCTTCTGGAGCCTGGGCAGGGGCAGGGCTCGAACCGACGGTGTACTCGCCCCGCTCTACGGGGCTGCGTATGGGCACGGGGCCCTTCCCGTTCGGGGGAATCTCGTTTAGAACGGGTCGACGGGCTATGAGGTGACTGCGGTGCCGATTCTCGCCATCGATCTCGGTACGTCGAACGTGAAGGCCGCCGTAGTTGGGCGCGATGGTGCACTGCTTGGCACTGGCCGAGGGTCTATAGAGACCATTCTCACGGACGATGGCGGCGCGGAGCAGGACGCGGAGCGCGTTTGGCAGACAGTGCTGGCAGCGGCTGAGGAGGCCCTGGCTCCTGTTGCGAACAGACGGGAAGTCCGAGGCATCGCGTGCGCCAGCCAGTACTCGTCGATCGTGCCGGTGGGCACAGACGGCCGCCCCACCGCCAACATGGTGGTCTG
>CALJYC010000103.1 GCA_937984275.1 uncultured bacterium
TGGAACGCGTCCTTCGTAGACCCGGCGGGCGAGCCCTTCCGCGATAGCGGTCTTGCCCACGCCCGGTTCGCCGACGAAGACGGGGTTGTTCTTCCGCCGGCGGCACAAGACCTGAACGGTGCGATCGAGCTCCTCGTCGCGACCGATCAACGGGTCGATGCGCCCCTCGGCGGCCTCGGCAATCAGATCGGTCGCGAACGCTTCCAGCGGGTCACGCCCAGCCGACGATTCGTCCTCGTCATCGTCGAAATCCGTGTCGGTGTAAGCGTCGCTCTCGCCGGGGATGATGTCCGTCCCGACGCCGTGCGAAATATATCGCTTGAGGTCGAGCGGGCTGACCCCTTCCTCTTGAAGGACGAAGGCTGCGTACGACTCCTCTTCCTTGAGGACCTGGACGAGGACGTTGCTACCGTCGATGGTTTTCATCTCGGACGAGATCGCGTGAATCGCAGCACGCTGAAGGACACGCTCCACCGCGAGCGTCTGCCGGGGCTCGACGGTGACACTCTCGGGCACGCGCGACAGGCGTTCCCGCATGAACTCCTCGAGCCGCTTTCTCAGGCGGCGAAGATCCGCCCCACATGCCCGCAGTGCCTTCGAGGCCTTCGGGTCGTCGGTCAGGGCGAGGAGCACGTGCTCGAGCGTCACGTACTCGTGCCGCATCAACTCCGCGTGGTCGAATGCCTTGCGCAAGGTCGTCTGAAGCTCTTTGTCGATGACGGGACCGGCCATGTTTACGCGTCTTCCTCCTCTTCGGGCTCCATCGTCAGACGGAGCGGGAACTCCTGGCTCCGTGCCAAGCGTTCGGCTCGCTGCACCTTGGTCTCTGCGACCTCACGGGTGAACACACCCGCGACGCCCACGCCGGTGTGGTGCACATGGAGCATGATGCGGATTGCTTCTTGCTCTCCCCGGTGAAAGACGGTGTGTAAGACCTGAACGACAAACTCCCTAGTAGTGTAATCATCATTGTGCAGAAGAACTCGGTAGAGCCGTGGGCGTTTGAGCTTTTTCTCCGGTTTGACCTGAGTGATGGTCCCGGCATCGTTCTCCAACCTGTCGGCCATTCTCTATTTTAGCGCTTTCTGTGACCCCGCCCAGTCCGGAATAACTCGGACGTTTGGTCAACCTAAGGCCGGTCGCCGCGATCCGCTAGGGGGGTCACTCGAGCACGAGCCGGAGGTAGAAAAACTGGTTCTGGGCGTTGCGGACCGTCACGGTCGTGGCGCCGGCTTCCTCAACGACGAAGCTATTGCCCGAGCCGGGCGTCGAAAAGCTGCCATCCTCCTCGAACGAGGTGTAACCGACGATGAGGGTAGGGACGCGGCCGAGCGGATGTTGGATTTCGTACTTGCTGCACCCCCGGAACTCGAGCCAGTAGCATCGCTCGTCATCGTTCGGGGGGAGGGGGTGCGACTCCCAGACACCCTCGGCGTTCACCATGCTGCACGGCAGCTCGCTCGTCTCTACGAGCCGGTCCTCGGCGTCGCCGCACTCGTCCCCGCAAGCACTGCCGAGGAGGCCAAGCAGCGTGAGGGCACCCAACCATCCAAACCTAGGCATCCGCATCTCCCGGGGGGGCATAGTACGCACGAACCGTTGCGACCAGCGATTCGATCGTTTGCTCGGGCGAGGTGGCCGCGATGCGGAGGCCGAGGCGCTTTGCTGTCTGGGTCGTGATGGGGCCGATCGAAAAGAGCTCGAGCGCGTTCAACTGGTCGAGAGCGTCTTGCCCCAGCAGGTCGAATAGGTTCTGAACCGTCGAAGAGGACGTGAACAGGACAGCGTCGCCTTCGGCGGGGTCGACGAGGCCTCGGATGCGTTCGAGCTCCTTGGGCTCGGGGGGCAGGTTCTGGTACGCCGTGACGACGTCGACCTCGGCACCCGCGTGGCGGAGAGAATCGGGTAGGACTTCCCGCGCAACTTCAGCCCGCGGGAGCAGGATGCGGGTCCGATCGGCGAACAAAGGCCGGAGCGCGGCAATCACGCCCTCGGCGCGGGAGTCCTTGGGAACCAGGTCCGCGTGGATACCGCGTGACCTCAGGGCTTCGCGCGTCTTGACGCCAATGGCGCACACCTTCGCCCCAGCCAACGCCCTCACGTCGAGGCTTTGGTCACCGATCGACGAGAAGACCGCATCGACCGTGTTGGCGCTCGTGAAGAGGACCCAGTCGTAGCAATCGAGATGGGTCACTGCGTCGCGCAGCGGTCCGGGGTCGCGGGGTGGCGCGATGCGGATCGTCGGCGCCAAGATCGGCTGAGCGCCCTCGTCACGCAGTAACGCAGAGAGCGACCCCGCTTGGTGAACGGCACGCGTCACGATGATGCGTTTTCCGAAAAGCGGCTTGGTATCAAACCAACGAAGGTTGTCACGCAAGCGCACCACTTCGCCGACGATCGTGAGCGCCGGCAAGCCGAGCCCTGCCTCCGAAGCCCGTCGGTGGATGTCGGAGAGCGTGCCCGTCACCGTGCGCTGCGTCGGCAGCGATGCCCACTGGACGACGGCCACGGGCGTATCGGCAGGGCGTCCGTGCTCGATCAAGAGCTTCATGAGCGAGTCGAGCTTTCGCATCCCCATGAAGATGACCAGCGTCTGCGTGGCGGTAGCGAGCTTCGACCAGTCGTGACCAGTGCGGTCTTTCTCGACGGACTCCGTCGCTGTGACGTAGGCGACGCTCGATGCGAGCTCGCGGTGCGTTAGGGTAAGGCCCGCGTACGCGGTGGCGGCAAGCGGAGAGGGCACGCCTGGAACCACCTCGAAGGGGATCCCTTCCGAGGCCAGTAGCTCGGCTTCTTCAGAGCCGCGGCCGAATAGGTAGGGGTCGCCACCTTTGAGGCGCACGACCGTCTTGCCTTCGCGCGCCGCTTGAGTGAGCTGACGGTTGATGTCGCTCTGCCGCTCGCTGGCTCGGCCCGCACGCTTGCCCACGAACACGAGCTCCGCATCGGGCCTCGCCGCGGCCAACTGATCGGGATGTACGAGCGCGTCGTAGAGCACGACGTCCGCTTCCCGTAGGCGCCGGATCCCGCGTGCGGTGATCAGCTCTGGATCGCCCGGGCCGGCACCCACCAGGTACACTTTGCCGGGTGCGGTCATGCTGCTCAGGTCTCGCCCGTATCGTCGGGCGGGATGATCTGCTCAGTCTCGACCACGCCCTTGTGCCGCTTGCGCTTTTGCACTGCGCGGGCCCTGACTTGGGGCCGAACGCCGCCCGCATCGTTGGGGATGAAGCGAATCTCTGTCTTGACTTCGAACGACAACGACGTGAGGGCCCTGTAGAACTCGCCCGCGATGTCGGTGGCGTCGAGGAAATCGCGCACTTCTTTGGCGACGCCGCGAACCAGCGCGTTCTTGGTCTCATCGACCGAGGCGAAGACGTACCCGATCAGCTCCTTGGGGAGCTTTCCGTCTTGCGTGACTCCGCGAAGCGCGCTGTCCGCGCTTCGGATCGTGCCGACGCCCGCCTCGATGCCCCTCTCGACGGCTTTTCGAAGGGTGTCGCGCAAGACACCTTCGGACCAGCGGCGCTCCCGCTCGCCTTGTTCAGGGTCGACGGAACCCTTTTCGTCGAATTCGTCAGACATCATCGTTTCGCTATCCTTCGACCCTTCGAGGGTCTAACGCCTGAAGCATACCTCAAGCTCGCTCCGAGCGCAGTTTCGTGGAATCGAAGTGGACAGCTGCGTGTCCGATACGCCGCGCGGCGTCGAACTTCTGCGCAAGGGTGTGAGGTTGACGAGTCTTGCGTTCAAAAAAGTGAGGGGCTATACGCATACAAATGGGCCAACGGGCAAGCACGGTCGAAGAGCTTTGGGAGCGCGCTGAAGAAGCGCTCGAAGCATCGTCCAAGCGCGCCGAGGGTTTGTTGACGCAGTTGGCGTCGGCAGCAGAAGAGGGCAGCGACGCCTCGCTCTTCGCGCACCGTCACCTCGCCGAGCTTCGCCTCGAAGACAACCCTTGGAAGGCCGCGTTGCATCTGCGACGCGTGCTTGGACACTGTGCCGAGGACGACATCCTCCATGCGCTCATGGGCCTGTGTCACGCGCTGCTCGGCAACTACCGGGTCGCCGTCCGTTCGTATCGAGACGCATCGACTCTCGCGCCGCAGACACCTTGGTACCATCACAACTTGGGCCACCTCATGGATGTCGCGCTCGACGACCCGGCGGGCGCCGAGCGTCACCTGCGCCGTGCGTACGAGCTCGAGCCCGAGCACGACGAGATCATCGGCTCGCTGGCCCATTGCCTTGCGCGTCTCGGCAACCTCGACCAAGCGCGGAAGCTTGCCGAGCTCGCACGAGAGAATGGCCCGTGCAATCCGGATCATCTTTCGCTTCTCGAATGGATCGAGGGCGGCGCAACCGACACTCCGGCGGCGACCGCAACAGTACGTCGACCTCCCGGTGACCGCGTCGCCGAAACAGTTCAGCTCAAGATGGGCGAAGCAGGGTTCTCCCGCGCCGAGATCGAACGCGCTACGCAGCTGTGGTCGGACATGCAAGCGCACTGCGAGCTTCGAGTCACCAAGCCCGAGGTGCTGGCCGCGGCGCTCGAGTACGCGATTGCGGTCGTCGAGCAGCGTCCCGGGTGTACACAAGCCGAGATTGCTCGGCGGTACGGAGTCGCGCCGACGTCGGTGTCCGCGCGGTTCGCGCAAATCCGAAATGCCCTCGCTTTGCGTCCGGGCGACCCTCGCTACGCAGCGTCACGCTGAAAACTGGCTACCGCTCGCTGAATCGCATATTCGGGGGACATGCGCGCGCTTCCCAGCGCCACGACCATGTGTCGCGTTCTGATCGGTCTCGACCGAGCCGGCGCCAGTGGCACGTTGCACATTCGTGCTGAAGGGCGGCGCGCGACGCTTTCGCTCGAGGCGAGCCAGGTGGTGGGCGCCAACGTCGATCGACGGGTGGCAACCTCGCATCGGCAGGTGTTCGAGAACGTGGTCCAGATGTGCGACTGGCAAGGGCTCGTGTTGCGCCTCGTGCAGTCGCCCGCTCCGGCGACGTGGTGGAAGCTAAGTGAGCCGATCCCGGCACGAACCCTTGCGCTCCACACCATGCGCGCCGCGGTGAAGGGCGCGGACATGGCCAGCGTTCGAGCAGACCTCGGAGACTCGCTGTACCACCTCACGGAAGCTGGCGAGGCGCTCTTCCATGGCGCAGAGCTTCGACCCGAGGAGACTGCGGTGCTGTTCTGGCTGAGGCGCGGCGTGCCTGCGGAGGAGCTCTCGACGCTTCCCGGGTGCGGCCTCGCGGGGTACCGCTTTCTCTGGATGCTCAAGCTGCTGGGCGCGGCTTCGCCGAAGCCCGGAGGCTCGTATCCACTGCTGCTCCGAAAGCGCAGAGAATTGCGCAGGCAGGCCTCCGCGCATGCGCTCCTCGACCTTCCGGAAGGTGCGGGAGGGCGGGATGCGCGCCTCGCGCTTCGCAAGCTGGTCCGAGACCTACACCCTGATCGCTTTGGAGATCGTGCGCCGCCGGCGCTTCGCCGAGCGTCTGGCGAGATCGTGACCGCGCTCGTCAATGCTGAAGCCCGCATCACGTCAGGGCGAGCAGACTAGCTTCGCGGCACGGGGATCATTCGGTTCGCTGGTGAACGTGCAACGTGTCCCCCGGTTTGAACCCGTCAGCTTCGAGGGTTGCCTGCCGTTCGAAGGTCGACCGCACGCCGTCTCCGTCCAGATCGCCCTCGGCGCGAAACGAAACCGATCCCAACTCAGCGCTGCCGATCAGATCACAACCATCTTGGGTGGAGGTGTAGGTGTAGCTGTAGCGAACCGGGTGGTCGGGTTGGAAGCCGAGCGCTTTCCAAGTCGTGTGACCCGCCTGGTCGTCGGCGAAGAAGTCGACCTCTTCCGATTCGGGCGTCGGCGCCGCAGGCGTCGGACCGGCGCTCGGCGGCAGGCAGTAGCGCTTCCCCGTGTCCCAGGAGGTCGCGTAATAGGCCGCGGTGCGATCGCTCAGCTCCTGGAGCAGCTCGGCGGCCTCGGTGATCTTGTTGGTGCGCACCCGGCGTAGAAACGTCGGCACGAACACCGCGAGCACGACGCCACTGAGGCACAGCAGGAGCGCCACTTCGATGAGGCTCAATCTCGGACTACCGCGAGGCAAGGCCGCGGGACTGTGCGAGGCCCCAACCCGTTTGGCAAGAGCCTAGCTTGGGTCTTGCAGGCCGACCGTGTTTTCAATCGGGTCGGCCACGAAGAAATAGAGCGTCGAGGGCATGTAGGGAAATGCTTCCAGCCGACGCAGCTCGAACTCCTCGTTCGCGCTCCGAAACGCCTCCGCGTATGCCTGGTCGCGGAGCTGTGAGAGGCGGAGTTCGATTTGCGCCTTAACCTTGGGGTCGCGGACCACCGCGTACATCTCTTCGAGGTGCCGGAGCTCGCGATCGGTTTCGCCGAGCTTGCGCAGCGAGCTCGCGTTGGTGAGGACCAGCCATGCAGGGCCCTCACCGAGGCGCGCCGCCGCCATCATATAGTCGTTCCCCTCGGCCTCGAGGCGCTCGCGGGTCGGATCATCTTGGGGAAGGTTCGGCAGCAGCTCGTAGGTGATCGTCGCTCCGGCATCCCAAGCCAGCTCTCCGTCGTTTGGGAAACGGTCTACGCCGCGGCGCAACACGTCGATCGAGCGTTCGATGAACTCACGCGGGCTGCCGGTCGGTGTGTAGACGCCGGCGACGCCGACCCAGCGGTATACGCGCCGGAAGTCCGGGTCGAGCGCCAGCATGGATTCGCCGTAGTTGAACACGTGCTTCACGGCGCCTCTGTTGGCGAACTCGTCACCGAAGTAGATGAGCGCGCGAAGCCAAATCAGGTCTGCGAGCGCGTGCCTGTGGCCCAAGCTCATTGCGCCCAGCCACTCGGGAGGCGGTAGGTAGTAGATGTCCTCGTAGGTCTGCGTACCGAGGTAGCGGTCCATCGCCCGCCCACGAAGCGACCAAACTCCCGCGACCACCCCAAGCGTCATCACGAGCGCAACGATCCGAACCCAAGCCTTCACCCCCCCAGTATATCGAAAAAGGGAATCTCACCCTTAAATAGAAAAAGCCGCGACGTGCGTCGCGGCCTTTTCAGTCGTTCGACTAGGTCGATTACTCGAGCGGGTCCTGGCTGAAGATGCCAGGTGCGCGGTAGAGCGCGTTGTCCGGGTTCGTACCCGCAGCCAGCTCGAAGGTGGAGAAGGAGCCGTCGCCGTCGAGGTCGCCATTCGCGGTGAACACGTAGGTGGTCGTCTCGTCCGGCAAGTGCCCGCAGTCGCCCGTGCCATCGTCTTCCGCGACGTGGTACTCGAAGTAGAGCGGGTCCGCTGGTGCGAAGTTGAGCGCGGTGTACTGCGCAATGTCGGTCTCGTTCGGCCAATCCACGACGTACTTTGCGTCGGTCGCCGTGTAGGTCGGATCCGCGTCGTCGACGGTGCAGTGAGTCGAGGCTGCGGCAGTGGCGCCAGCGGTCACCATACCCTGCTGCCAGTTCTCAGCCTCGTAGTACGCAGCTGCGCCCTGGAAGAGCGACTTGAGGTTCGCGCCTGCTTCCGAGGTCTTCGAACGCTTCACGTAGTTGATGAATGCCGGGATCGCGATCGCGGCGAGAATGCCGATGATAGCGACAACGATCATCAGCTCGATGAGGGTAAAACCCTCTTTCTTCGAGAGTAGCTTGTTCATTCGTTAGTTCCCTTTCCCCCGGGCCCAGTGCCCGCTTGATTCTTAGTTGCCCTAGGACAATGCAACTGCCGTGCCGATTGTCCCGAACCCCCCGCTCAACTGGAAATTATTGACAAATCTAGGTCTCAAGCGGCGGAGAAGCGGCACCGAGAGCCAGATTTCGTCACTCGAAGGTGACGGAAAGTGTCACTCCCAGCCGCCTTTTACATTGGCACTGTTATAGATGTGGTTCGATTGGGAGTAGATTTCGAGGAAGAAGTCGACGCCGTCCCCATCGAGGTCTCCCTGAGCGCGCGCCGCGAACCAGTGGTCATCTGAGTCGAGATTGGTGTTGCTCGGCGGGGTCGCTCCCGGAAAGCCCGCCACCGTCGCGTACTGGAAGCGGATCGGCCCATCCGGGCTCGCTCCGAGCTGTTGCCACTCGGTCGTGGTCTCCCACATGACCGGGTCGATGCCGGGAATCGTCGAAGGGTTATACGTGCCCCAATCATCGGTGTCGACCGCGCAGTACTGCCCGAACTCGCTCCGGTACGATTCCTGGCGCTGCTTGATCTCTCCGAGGAAGTTCGTCGCTTCGGTCACGCGGGCCTTGTAGATGTACGAGGTGAAGCTCGGGATGGCCAGGGTCGCCAAGACACCGATGATCACCACGGCGATCATCAGTTCTGTCACCGTAAAACCTTGCTTCCGCTTCATTCCCATCCTCCCGTGCCCACGGCGCTGTTGAACATGATGCGCGAGTCCGAATAGACCTCGAGGATGAACGTGTTGCCGTCTCCGTCGAGGTCGCCTTCGGCCTGTGCGGCATACCAGAACTTGTTGGGGTCCAGATTGCTGTCGGTCGGCGGGGCCGTTCCTGGCTGACCCGCGACCGTCGCGTAACGAAACCGGACCGAACCGGGCGAGCTGAGTCCGAGCTCTTCCCATCCGGCGGAGCTGGGCCACGCCACCGGCTGAACCCCCGGAACGCTGGCCGGCGTGTAGTTGCCCCAGTCTGTGCCGTTGACAGCCGCGTAGTTGCCGAAGCGGCTTCGATAGGCCTCTTGCCGCGTCTTGATCTCGTTCAGGACGGTCACCGCCTCCGTGACGCGGCCACGGTAGACGTAGCTTTTGAACGTCGGGACGGCGATTGCCGCCAAAATGCCGACGATCGCTACGCCGATCAACAACTCAATCGTGGTGAAGCCAGAGCTCCGCAGGTGACGCGACAAGGAAGATCCTCCAACCCTCAGTATATCAATCGCCCGCCGCATCGCCCACTTCGGGCGATATGTGCTTTGCCAAACGATACCGAAACTGTCGGAAGCTCATGCCGAGCAGCTCTGCGGCCTTCTTGCGGACGCCTCCAGCCTGATCGAGCGCGCGGAACAGCAGCTCTCGTTCCACCTGGGTGAGGTAGTCGTCCAACTCGAACCCGCCCTCGGGGATCTGGGACAGATTGACTGCCTTTTTCGACGGATGGGTGTCGCCAAGGTCCTCGCGGTTGACCGTGTTGCCAGGGGCGAGGGTCACGCCGCGCTCCACC
>CALJYC010000104.1 GCA_937984275.1 uncultured bacterium
TCGCGTTGTCTCAATGACTCAGAGGACGAGGTCCTTGAGCTTCTTGAGAGGTGTTGCGCGGATCTTCTTGGACGCAGGCTTGGGCGGAAGCATCATCTCCTCGCCGGTTGCTGGATTGCGTCCCATCCGAGCGGGTTTCGCCGGAATCTTACGAACCTTGAGTTTGATCATATCGGGAATGACGAATTCCCCCGGCCCACGGCGACCAAGCTCTTTCTTGACGAGGTCTTGAAGTGCACCGAAGACGCTCGTAATTTCCTTCTTGGTGAGGCCGCTCTTGTCGGCCAGCTCGCTCATGATCTGAGCCTTCGTCATTCGCTTGCCTGCTACCATAATTCCCTCCTAACTCTCTGACCTGCCCCTTGGATCCAGTAAAAAGGCCCCCAAAAGAAGCCCAAGGCAGGCACGGCGCCATCTATGCCTAGGTTTTTCCTTGCTGACAAGGGACTTTGTGCGCTTTCGCAAACAAATTTCTAGGGGTTAAGCGATCCGAGCTAGCGTGCTCCCGGCTCTCGTCCGGCCGTGGCACGTGGGAACGTCGAGGTTACCCACAGGCCGTCCACAGGTTCTCGACTCGTCGGACGGAGGGGTCGAAAGCAGACGAATCAAAAAGTGAATCTCTCCTAGTTTCAGTCGGTTATCTGCCAAAACGGAGGTCACGCGCGAAGATCGGAGTCCGGAATTTCCTAGGCTCGGCAGCGGTTTTCCACACCCACAATGGAGCTACCGGGCGGCCTCGACCGAGGCCAGGAGACCCTCTGTTCGCGCCTTCATCTCCCGCTCCTCGCGCTTGCTGGCGTGATCGTAGCCGAGGAGATGAAGCAGCCCGTGAGCTAGCAAAAACGTCACTTCTTGGATGATCGGGCGATCGTGTTCGGCCGCCTGGCGAGTCGCGGTTGGCAAGGAGATCACCACATCGCCTAGCAGCCCTGGATGCCCCGCGGGGCCGGGTCCCTCTTGCATCGGGAAGGCCAGCACGTCCGTCACCTTGTTCTTCTTCCGGTAGCGGCGGTTGAGCTCGCGAATCGTCGCGTCGTCGCAGAGCAGGATCGAGAGCTCCGCGTCGCGCAGCCCCAACGACTCGAGCATTGCCTCGGCGCGCCACGACAGCTCCTCGTGACGAATCGAGCGACGTTCCAAAGCACGCGAGCGGAGCCAAACCGGCATTGCTTGGCTACTGGCTCCCCAGCTCGATTGGGTCAAGCCGGGCCGCGGGGTGCTCCGCGCGAGTCGGTTGCTATGCTGCGCGGGTGTTCGAGAAAGTACTGATCTTGCGGCGCGGAGAGGCCGCGACCCGCGTCGCGCGTACCTGTCGGCGGTTGGGCGTCGAATCGATTGTCGTCGCACCGAAAGACACTCCGGCCAGCCGCCACATCGAGGCCGCAGACCGGAGCATCGAGGTCGATTTCGAAGAAGCTGATGCGATTCCAACCGAGCAGCTCCCGGCGATTCTCGAACAGGCAGGCGCCGACGCGGCGCACCTCGGCTATCAGGGCCAGCCCGAGATGTTCGAGCTCGCAAGCGCAGCCGAAAAGGCAGATGTAGCGGTGGTCGGGACCGATCTCGATGTGCTCGGCGCGCTCACCGACCCGGCGACCATCCGGGTGGCCGCCGACCGGGCCCATGTACGAACGGTCCATGAGGCGGCGGATTCGTCGAAGCCTCGTGAAATCTGCGTGCTCGTCGCCGCAGACTCCCACGGTGAGACCACCGCAATCGCGGAATGCGACCGCAGCCTGTCGTCGGCCGAGCACACACTGATCCACGAAACCCCCTCGCCTGAGCTCCTGTTCCGCTCCGACGGCGAGGCGTTTCGGATGGCGCTATTCGAGAGCGCCCGGCGCCTTGCGGGCGAGCTCCGTTACGCGGGGCTTCTCGAAGTGAAGTTTCATGTCGACCCGTCCGGGCTCGCCTGGGTGTCCGACGTGAAGATCGGCCTGCCGCGGCACCACACGCTGATCGAAATGGTCACCAGGGTCGACCTGGTCGCGCTGCAACTTCGAATCGCATCGGGCGAACCGATCCCCGAGGAGCTGGAGTCGCTCGAACCCCGAGGGCACGCGCTCGACGCCTCCATCCTCGCGCTCGACCAACAGGACGCCGTGGTGTCCTCATACTCTGTGGCGCCTGCACCGCAGGGCCGCGTTCGCGCAACGTCGTCAGCCACCGTCGGCCTGCCCTTACCAGCCGATGACCGCCCGCTGATTGCAAAGTTGACCACCTACGCGCCCATCCGCCACCGCGCGCTCCTATCGATGGATCGCATGTTGGCCGAGATGCGCGCCGAACCGTTCTCGACGAATGTGGAAGCGTTGCGGCGGATCCTCAGCGATTACGCATTCCGCGCGGGGCAGTACGACAGCGAATCCGCACTGCGATTCGCGATCGGCTGACTCCTACCGTGCGTCAGGCAGCGAACGTGGACTTGCTGGCGTAGATCGCCCCGTCCCCAAGCTGCTCTTCGATGCGAAGGAGTTGGTTGTACTTCGCGATACGCTCCGAGCGCGAAGCGGAGCCGGTCTTGATCTGGCCCGCGCCGGTCGCGACGGCGAGGTCAGCGATGAAGGTGTCTGCCGTCTCACCGCTCCGATGAGAGATAATCGAGGCGTAGCCGTTCAGCGCGCCGAGGCGGATGGTGTGCAGAGTTTCTGTGACGGTGCCAATCTGGTTGACCTTGATCAATATCGCGTTGGCCACTCCTCGGTCGATGCCGATCTGGACTCGGTCGGTATTCGTCACGAACAGGTCATCTCCGACGAGCTGAACTTTGCTGCCGAGGGCGTCGGTCTGGACCTTCCAGCCGTCCCAGTCGTTCTCGTCCATACCGTCCTCGATGCTGACGATCGGATACTTGGAGCAGTAGTCGGCGTAGGTGTTCACGAGGCCAGCCGCGTCGACGGGCTTCTTGTCGAACGTATAGACGCCTTTCTTCTTGTCGTAGAACTCGCTGGCAGCGCAATCGAGAGCGATGGAGATCTGCTCGCCAGGGCGATAGCTCGCAGCTTCGATGGCGCGCGCAACGAACGACAGCGCCTCCTCGTTGGTCGAGAGGTGCGGAGCAAATCCACCCTCGTCGCCCACGCCGGTCGCATGCCCCGCGTCCTTGAGGAGCTTCTTGAGATTATGGAAGGTCTCTGCGCCGGCACGAAGCGCCTCCGAGAACGTGTCGAATCCGTGCGGAACGACCATAAACTCCTGAATCTCGAGCCCGCTGTCGGCATGCGCGCCGCCGTTGATGATATTCATCAATGGGGTCGGCAGGACCTGCGCCTGAGCGCCTCCGAGATATCGCCACAGTGGCAGGCCGACCGCGTCGGCAGCGGCCCGCGCAACGGCCATCGAGACCCCGAGGATCGCGTTGGCTCCGAGCTTGGCCTTCGACGGCGTGCCGTCGTAGTCCAACATCGCTTGATCGACGCCAGCCTGATCGAGAGCTTCATGGCCAATCACTTGCGGCGCGATTTCGTTCACGACGTTTTCGACGGCCTTCAATACACCCTTGCCGAGATAGCGGCTCGCGTCTTCGTCGCGGAGCTCCAGCGCTTCGTGCTCACCGGTCGAAGCCCCCGACGGAACGGCGGCTCGGCCAGTCGCGCCCCCCATCAACTCCACGTCGACTTCGACGGTGGGATTGCCTCGGGAGTCCAGAATCTCTCTCGCACCTATAGCGATGACCTCGGTCATGATTTCACCTCGCGCACGCATTAGCGGTTGTCTAGGGGCGACGCAAGGATGTCGATGCTAGGCTCGGCCGCCATGCATGCTTTGCTGTTCATTCCTTGGTTTCGTCTCGAATCGTGGGACATCCCTCTTCCGTTTTCGCTGCCTGTGTTGGGCGATACGCTGTCGATTCAGCCGTTCGGCGTTCTCGTCGCGACCGGCGTGCTCCTCGGTGCTTGGGTTGCAGGTCGGTTCGCGCAGCGCAACGGCCTCGACACGATCGCGACTGGCGACTTGGTGACATATGCAGTCGTGACGGGTTTCATTCTCGGCTACTTCTTGAACGGCCTTTTCTACGAGCGTGAAACCTTGATCGAGGTCCTGCGTCATCCCTCCATGTTCTTCTCGACCTGGCTCGGGCTCTCCTCGTACGGCGGATTCTTCGGCGGCATTCTCGGATGCTTCATCTGGCGATACCGCAAGAAGATGCCATTGCTCCCGTACGCCAACGCGGTGTGCTTCGGTTTGCCGTTTGGCTGGCTCTTTGGCCGCATGGGCTGCTTCGTCGTCCACGACCACCCTGGCAAGGTCACCGACTTCGCACTGGCAGTCGCCGACTATCGGTTCGGCGCCCCTCCCTTCCAGCCGCGCCACGACCTCGGGTTCTACGAAGTGTTGTACTCGGCCGCGATCATCGCGCTCTTCATCGGGCTCGAGCGCCGGAGCCGCCGCCCGGTCGGGTTCTACTGCGTGCTCCTCCCACTGGTGTACGCGCCGGTTCGCTTTTTCCTCGATTTCCTCCGAGCCACGCCGCTCGAGGGCGGGGACGTGCGATACGCCGGGCTGACGCCGGCCCAATGGTCGTCGATCGCCATGGTCGGGATTGGCCTTACCGTTTGGCAATTCGCGGTGAAGCCGGGCATGGCCGAGGGCGAGCCTCAAAACGCCAACCCGTAGCCGCTATTTGCAGGCAGGCCCTACTTGAGAGACACCACGGTCACTTGAGGACCGCCTTCGTCCTGGGTAGCCTGACGGAACCCTTCGATGTAGGTGGCATCGCGCGACAGGTGCTCATGGATCGCCACTCGAAGCGCGCCACTCCCGACCCCGTGAACGATGAACGCGCTCGACTCGGCGGCACCGTACATTCGATCGAGAAAGGCCTGGGCCAATGCCACCGCATCGTCCGCCCGCAGCCCGCGAACGTCGAGGGTGTTGTCGCTCGTCCGCAGATCCCGACTTGGCTTTGGGTGGGCCCCGGAAACCGCGGTCGGCCCTCTCGGGGGCGGCGCGGAGACTTGCTTGAGCGCGCGCAGGTCGGTCACGTCGACCCAGAGCTTCATCATGCCCGCGGAGACGCGAACCTTGCCCCGCGCCGGTCCCTCGATCACGTCGGCGATACTCCGAAGCCGTTCGACCCACACGCGGTCGCCGACCCGAACGGCCTCCGGATCGAGCGCGGCGGTCTCCACCGGCTCGGGCTCCAACGACAAGCGATGGGCGTCAATGTCACCGAGAAGCGCGCCCCCATCACGCAGCACCTCGGAGGCCTCCGCTACCGACTCGGCTTCGGCACGCTCGCGAATCGCCTTCTTGGCGTGATCGAGCCGGCGGTGAAGCTCTCTCACCTGGTCTACTAGCTTCTGGGCTTCTCTGCCGAGCCCTTTCGCTTCGCGCGCCTTGAGCTCTTGGCGGCGCATGTCGAGCTTTGCGCGCTCCTCAGTGACTTTGGCTCGGTCGTCTTCGAGGGCCGACTGCTCTGCCAGGGCTGCCTTGGTCGCCCCTTCGAGCTTCGCCACGAGAGTCTCGAAGCTCCGGGAATGCTCGGGGAGCGCGCGACGCGCTTTCTCGATGACTTCCGAGGGAATCCCGAATCGTCGCGCGACCTCGAGCGCGTTCGAGCCCCCGGGGACGCCCATCGTCATTCGGAACGTGGGCGCCATGTTGTCGAAGTCGAAGCCAACTGCGGCGTTGTGCATGTCTTCGCGTTCGGCAGCGAGCGCTTTCAAGGCTTCATAGTGCGTCGTGACAGCGACCGCGGTGCGTCGTTCGACCAGGGTCTTTACGACCGCGCACGCCAATGCGGCACCGGCTTCCGGATCTGTCGCGCCCGCAAGCTCATCGAGCAACACCAGCACCCGTTCGTCCGCCTGCTCGAGCACGCTTCGGAGCGTGACCAGGTGCGCGGAGAATGTCGATAGGCTTCGGGCAAGGCTCTGCTCGTCGCCTACTGCCGCGAGCACAGGTGAGAAGAATCCACAGACACTCCCCTCGTCTACCGGAACCGCCAAACCCGCTCTGGTCATCAGTGCGGCCAAACCGAGCATCTTGAGGGCGACGGTCTTGCCACCGGCGTTCGGACCCGAAATCACGAGCGCCTCACCGCCCGAAAGCTCGATGTCGTTCGGGACCACATCGATGCCGCTCAAGACCAACGACGGGTGGCGAGCCGCGCGCAAAGAGATGCGCGGCTCTTGGCACAGCTCGACGAAGTGGGCGTCGAGATCGACCGCAAGCTGAGCGCTGGCGCCGCGCAAGTCGGCATGATTGAGGGCTTCGGCCGCAGCGTGGAGCTGCGGCACGTACTGGCGCACCAGGTCCGACACCGCGGCGAGAATCCTCCGCTCCTCGCGCTCGAGCTCGCCCTGAGCCATCTTGAGGCGGTTGCCTCGTTCGACGAGCTCTCTGGGTTCGACGAAAATCGTTGCGCCGCTCGCACTCGAGCCATGCACGATGCCATGGAAGCGCTCGTGCGCGTCGGTACGAACCGGGAGCACGTAACGGCCTTCTCGGATCGTGTAGAACGAGTCCTGCAAGATCGCGCTTCGCTTCTGGATGAGGTCTTCGAGCTTCCGAATGATCCGCCCGCGAAGGTTCCCGACCTCTTCGCGAAGACGCGCGAGCTCGGCGCTAGCGGAGTCGAGGATCATTCCATCATCGCCGATCGACATCCCAACCTCTTCTTCGAGACCGTCGAGGGTCGGGTCTATGGCACAGGCGCGATGCAGATACGGAACGCTGTCTTTGCGTTGACCGAGAAACCGTCGAAGCGCCGCCGACGCCCGCAGCGTCATCCGGATGTCCTTCAGTGCGGCGCCGTCGAGAACGCCTTCTCGCTCCAAATGTTGTAGCGACGACGCAATTTCGCAGAACCCCCCGAGCGGAAGCGGGTCGTTCCGGTCGAGCAGGGTCCACGCTTCCCTCGCCTCCGCGAGCACGCGCTCGGTTTCTTCGAACGACTCAGCAAGCTGCAGAGACAGACCCTCGCGGAGGGGACCCCGACAACGATCCGCAACCGCCTGCTCCACCTGGCCCCACTCTAGATCGGCTAGCGTTTTGCGCTCGGCGTCACTCACTGAGCCCACTCGGGAACCTTGAGGTCCGAGGAACGCGCCGGTTTCTCCCGCTTGCGTTTGGGCGCCTCGGCCTTGCGAGGGTTGGGCGGGGACTTCTTGGGGGCCTGGAGCTCGATCAAAACGGTTTCCTCTTGGGTCGGGGTGATCGCGGTGCGCCCCCTTCGTTTACCAAGCTTGGCGCGAATCACCAGTGTCGACCCTCGCTCCGCCTCGAGGGTGCACGGCGTCTTGGCGCAGGCCTCCGACCCGTTGTCCAGCAGGATTGTGGCGCCAGCGGGATCGGTGGCAACGTGGACGTTGACGAAGGTGAGCGCGGGCTCGACATCAACGAGGAGCGAGTCGTCCTCTCGGGGCTCGACGGCGTCCGCTGCGGGGCCCATCTCAGCAGGTCCTTCGCTCGCGTCCGCTTCGCTCCCCGGACCGGAGATGGGACCCAAGCCAACCCAAGCGAGCGCAGCGACTGCACCCAAAACAGTCGCCGCCCAGACCCACCGCGACGTCTTTCGGCGTGGGACCGGAGCGAGGTGACTCAATGACGCCGAACCAAACGCGGAAGGCGGAGTCATGATGGTCGCGCGACTCAAGCGCCCCTCGAGGGCACACTTGATCGCCTCGGCAAGCTCTTCGGTGTCCTGGTAGCGGTCGTCGGGATCCTTAGCGAGCGCCTTTCGAATCACCAGCTCGAGCTCCCGACTCACCTTGGCGTTCGGATTGAACTCCTCGATCGGCGGCAACTCGGCAAACAAGTGCTGGGTGAGCACCCCCATGAAGGTGTCGCCCTCAAACGGAACGCGGCCCGCGAGGCACTCGTAAAGGATGATGCCGAGTGCGTACACGTCGACGCGGTGATCGAGCTCCTTTCCGGCCGCTTGTTCGGGGGACATGTATTCCGGCGTACCGAAGATCATCCCCGTCTTGGTCAGCTTGCGCCCCGGCGCGCCGTCGGTCTCGATATCGCTCATCTTGGCGATGCCAAAGTCGACGATCTTGACGAAATCATCGACGCCATCGCGCTTGGTGAGGAAGATGTTTTCGGGCTTGATGTCGCGATGCACGATCCCCTTGGCGTGCGTCGCCGAGAGCGCTCGGCAGCACTGAAGGACGATGGCACAGGCTCGATCGGCGTCGACGGTGACGTCTCTGCCGAGGACGTTCGCGAGGTCTTCCCCGTCCAGAAATTCCATGACGAAGTAGCTGGCGCCGCGCGTGGTTTCACCGAAGTCGGAGATGTCGACGATGTTCTCGTGACCGATCCGCGACGCGCTCTTGGCTTCTTGACGGAAACGCGCAACGACCTCGGGGCGCCTCGACAAGTCATCCCGAAGGACCTTGATCGCCACCTGCTTGTCGATATCGCGATGGAGGCCCTCGTACACCAGCCCCATGCCGCCCTCGCCGATACGGCTCTTCACCACGTAGCGCCCAGCCAGCACGGCGCCCACGAGCGGATCGTCCGGGTTGAGGGGACTGATGCTCATCTGGGACGTCGTCACCAGACGCGTCGCATCGACGGGGCAGAATACCTCTCCCCCCCCGTAGTCAACTCTGCAGGCAGGACATACCTTCATAATGGTGAATTCCGCGCTATCTTCCCCAAATTCACGGTAGCATCGCGATTGTTGGAGGGTCAACGATGGCGCAGGATTCGCAAGGCCCCGTTGCCAATCGAAACCAGCTTTGATAGGCGCACGCCGTGGGTCCGACGGTACAATTGCTCGATGACACGCTGATCGACCAGATTGCAGCCGGCGAGGTGATCGAGCGACCTGCCAACTTGGTCAAGGAGCTCCTCGAGAACGCCATCGACGCGCGAGCGACCGTGATTACCGTGTCAGTGGAAGACGGGGGACGGGGTCAGGTGCGCGTGGTCGACAACGGAGTGGGCATGTCGGCCGAGGATGCGGCCCTGTGCATCGAACGTCACGCCACTAGCAAGATCGCTGTGTTTGACGACCTCGTACGCGTGTCGACGCTCGGGTTTCGCGGAGAGGCCCTCCCCTCGATCGGGTCGGTCTCGAAGATGACAATCACCACCCGGCCAAAGAACGACCTGCAGGGCACGCGGGTCGTCGTCGAAGGCGGAGATTTGCGGCAAGTGTCGCCCGCGGGATGCCCTCCAGGCACGACGGTCGAGGTGAATGGCCTCTTCTACAACGTCCCGGCGCGAAAGAAGTTTCTTCGCGCACGTCAAACCGAAACTTCGCGCATTTTGGAGGTTTGCCAGCGGGTCGCGTTGAGCCATCCGGAGCTGCGCTTGGTCGTGACCTCCGATGGGCGCACCGCGAGGCGGTATCTGCCAGCGAACAACCTTGCCGAGCGCGCGTATCAAGTCTTCGGCGACGTCGCGCTCCAGGAGATCCACGCCGAGCGAGAGGGTGTGATCCTCGATGCTGTTCTGGCCCCGGTCGAGCTCGCGCGCGCTGGGGCCCGCCACCTCTTTCTTTTCGTCAACGGGCGGCCCATCGTCGACCGGGGGCTCGCGCGCGCGATCGCGTTCGCATACGGGGATCGATTGCCCCCAGGACACTACCCGCGCGGCGTGGTCGCCCTTCGCCTTCCGCCCGAAGACGTCGACGTCAACGCGCACCCTCAGAAGACCGAGGTCCGGTTCAAACAGACTGCCCAACTCGTGGATCTCGTGACCCGGATGGTCGGCGCTCGGCTTCCCCCTGCGCCTGCGGGCGATGCGTATTGGGAGGCGCGCATCGGAGCGCCCGGTCCGGTGCGGGACGCCGACAACACATCGCGCTCGAACCTCACTTCCGATTCAACCTCAGGGGTCGCGCAGACCAGTGCCAGGTACGACATCCGCAGCCCGAATGGGCTTCGCTTTGTCGCTCAGGTCCGCGAACGTGTATTGATCTGCGAAGCCGACGATCACATCGTGGTCTTGGACCGTGAGCGAGCCGATGCCTTGGTCCGCTACGACGCGCTTCGTGAAGCCGCGGGCCGCGGGCCGCTCCCGCGTCAGAACCTGATCTTTCCTGATCGGCTCGAGCTCGAAGCCTCTGCGGAGGCCGCGCTCGAACAGTATGGGACGCTCCTGCGCTCCCTCGGTTTCGATTGGTCCGCGCTCGGCGGGGGTTCGCATGTCGTGCGGGCCATCCCCACCCTCGCCGCCAACGCCCGTGCAACACAGCTCTTCCAAGACACGCTCTCGGCCCTCGAAGGCGGCGGCGAAGATCGAATGGAAGCGGCGCTTCGGGCGCTTGCGAACCGCGCCGCCAAGCCCAATGGCGAACCGCTCGACGACGCTGCCGCGCAGCACATCGTCGCACAGGTCTGGCCGGGCCGCGACGCCCATCGACCCTGCGTCGTAGCACGCGTACCGGTATCGTCGCGAGTGACCGAGATCGCCGATGACTGAACCGCTCCAACCGCTGCTGGTGATCGCGGGCCCTACCGCCACGGGTAAGACTGCCGCCGCGATTGACGTGGCGCACCGCTTGGACGGCGAGCTCGTCGGCGCCGACAGCGTACAGGTGTACCGGGGATTCGACATCGGGTCCGCAAAGCCAACGGCCGATGAGCTCGGAGGCTTGGCGCACCACCTGCTCGATGTGCTCGACCCCGATCAGGACGTGGATGCCGTCGCCTATGCAAACCTGGCAGACGCGGCGATTCGAGACATTCGCGATCGCGGGCGTCTTCCGATCGTGGTGGGTGGGACGGGGCTTTGGATCCGGGCGCTCGTTCGGGGGCTCGTCGACGTCCCGCCAGTCGACCCGGGTATCCGGGCACGCCTCGAGAAGGCCGCCGCAGCCGAAGGCGCGCCGGCGCTGCATGCAAGGCTCGCCGAGGTCGATCCGATTTCCGCTCACGCTGTTCATCCAAACGACAGCCTTCGAATCGTGCGCGCGCTCGAAGTCCACGAGCAAACCGGCATGCCACTGGGCATCCTTCGGGCGGAGCACGCGCTCGGAGAGCCGCGATACCGTGCCGTGTTCGTCGTCCTCGACATGGACCGCGAGGAGCACGGAGTGGTCATCGAACACCGTGCAAGACAGATGCTCGACTCGGGCTGGATAGACGAGGTCCGCTCTCTCCGAGCGCGATGGGGAGATGACATCCGCCCCTTTGGAAGCGTGGGGTACCGCGACGTCCTGGTCCACGTTCGCGACGAAGTTCCTCTCGACGAGACGCTACGCCGAATCCGAAAGTCGACCCGCGTCTACGCGCGCCGGCAGCGAACCTGGTTCAAAAGCGAGGCCGGTGTAAGCTGGTGGAGCGAAAGCGCCGAGATCCGCAAGCCCACCGGCCTCGACCGCATCGCAAAGGAACTGAGGCGTTGAACTTTTTTGGACATGCAGTCGTCGCCAGTTGGCAGGACGGTCGAGCCAGGCACCTGCTGGGAAGCATGTTGCCAGACTTCGAAACCATGATCCGTGTCGCTGTGACCGAGGTTCGCGACGCGGACATTCAGCGCGGGATCGATCTGCACCACCGAACCGACGAAGAGTTCCATCGGTCGCCCACTTTTCTGGCCTTTTGCGGGCACACGCTCGACGAGCTCACAGGTGCCGGCGTGCGGCGTGGGACGGCCCGCGCCGTCGGCCACATCGGTAGCGAAATGTTCCTCGATGGCTGGCTGGCCCGCGAACAAGCTCACATCGACGCCTACCTCGCGGCACTCGAGCTCGAAGTGGAGGGTCTCCTGGGATGGCAAGACGATGGGCATGCGTTCGCGAAGCTGCACGCGAGACTGACGCTGTGGGGCGCGCCGCGCGACTATGCTGAGCCGTCCTTCGTGTTGGCGAGGCTCACCGACGCGCTTCGCCGCCGCCCCGCGTTGGCGTTGCTCGCGGACCAATCGGCGCAAGTTGCGGAGTTCCTTCCGTCCCTACAAGTGATGGTGGAACACGACGCCCCAGAACTGCTCAACGAGCTTCGCGACACGCTAGGCTTTGGGGACTGAGATGCT
>CALJYC010000105.1 GCA_937984275.1 uncultured bacterium
GGCCCGACGAGCTTCAACACCCCGGACCGGTACCGCTTTGGCAGCGTCGGTCCCGCAATCCCGGGCGTCGAGGTCAAGATCGCGGACGACGACGAGATCATGGTCAAGGGCCCCAACGTCTTCATGGGCTACTACAAAGACCCCGAGGTCACCGCCGAGACGCTCTCGGGCGAGTGGCTGCACTCTGGCGACCTGGGCGCCTTCGACAGCGACGGCTTCTTGAACATCACCGGCCGCAAGAAGGACATCATCATCACCGCAGGCGGCAAGAACATCACGCCGAAGAACCTCGAGGGTTCGATCAAGAACCACGAGCTCGTCGACGAAGCTGTCGTGATCGGCGACCGGCGCAAGTACCTGAGCGCTCTGATCACGATCGACGCCGAGGCCGGCCCTGCATGGGCCGCAGCCAACGGTGAAGATGCAAACGCCCTTCACAAGAGTGCGAAGCTCAGAGCGAGCATCCAGGCACACATCGACGAGATGAACGAGCACTACGCCCGCGTGGAGCAGATCAAGAAGTTCACCATCCTGCACCGCAACTTGACAGTCGAAGACGGCGAGCTGACGCCGACGTTGAAGGTGAAGCGCGCCAAGGTGAACGACCACTTCGCCGACGACATCGAGGCGATGTACGCCGAGGACGGCGCGCAACCCCAAGCGCGAGCCTAGTCGACGAAGCTGAACGCGACCGTGTCCCTGGCGGCGTCTACCCGACGACCGTCACGGTGACGCGTCGCCGGTGCCCACGGAGGCGGTGCTCCCAGAGGAACACGCCCTGCCAGGTGCCGAGGGCGCAGCGGCCATTGCTGACCGGAATGCTCAGCGAGGTCTGGGTGAGGGCGGTTTTGACGTGGGCCGGCATGTCGTCTGGGCCCTCCATCGTGTGGACGTAGAGCGGGTCGCCGTCGGGGACGAGCCTCGACAGGAAGGCTTCGAGGTCGCGCTGCACGTCCCGGTCGGCGTTCTCGTTGATGACCAGTGAGGCGCTGGTGTGATGAATGAACAGGGTGCAGAGGCCCTCACCGATGCCCGATGCTGCGACGGCGTCTTGAACCTCGGTCGTGATCTCCGTGGTGCCTCGCCCCCGCGTCTCGACGGTGAGGGTCTTCGACTGTGCGCTCATGACGCCGATACTCGCATCCACATCGCCGCTTGGTCACCCTGGTAGATCAAGATGTCGTTTTGCGTGAAGCGAAACTGGTATCGGCCGAACACTTGGTTGTCTCGCTGGCGGACCTTGGTCGCGCGGAGCTCGAGGTCGAGGGGTGGCCCCATCTTTGCAAGGGCAGCGAATCGAGCGTCGTAGATGCGACCTCCATAGCCGATCCAGCCATCGGCGTGGCGCAAGCCCAAGACGTAATAGGTGTGCATGAACCCGAGCATCCCGGTGAGGTGCACCATGAAGCCGCCGCTGACGTGCCGCGGGTGGCGTACGGGGTGTGCTCGTTGGTCGCGGGTCAGCGGCAGGTCGGGATGCGTAGCCATTCGGGCGCGTATGATGCCAGCCTCTTTGTCGATTTCGACGATTTCATCGATACAGATCGCGCCCGGTCCATACGGGCAATCGGCGATGAATTCCGGGTCCAATGCCATGTCTACACTCCCTCGGTATCCGCGTCCCAGATCACTTTGTGCATTTGAATCTGCACGCGAACCGGCAAGTTGTCTTCGAGGACCCACCGCACGAGATCCTTCGGGTCGAGCTCCCCCCACACGCAACTGAGCAGGACAGCGTTCACTCGGTCGGCCAGGCCGTGCGCTTCGATGACGCCCTTTGCCCACTCGTAGTCCGCGCGATCGGACAAGACGACCTTGACCTCGTCTTGCTGGGTGAGGTGCTCGATGTTCTCCCAGCGGTTGCGGTGCGATTCGTCGCTCCCTGGCGCTTTGAGATCCATGATCCTGTGCACGCGAGGGTCGACCTCCGAGATGTCCCGCTCGCCGCTGGTTTCGAGGAGAACCGTGCGCCCCGAATCGCAGAGCTCGCGAAGCAACGGAATGGCCCCCGGCTGGAGGAGAGGCTCGCCACCGGTGAGCTCGACGAGCGGCGTTCCGAACGACAGCGCCCGCCCGAGCACGTCGGCACGCGACAGTTGCGTTCCGCCCTCGAAGGCTTGAGGGGTGTCGCACCAACGGCAACGGAGGTTGCAGCGGGAGAGACGGACGAACGTGCACGGCAGCCCAGCGAAGGTCGACTCGCCTTGAATCGACTCGTAGATCTCGTGAATCCGTATCTGGTCCGCGTCAGCCATGATCAGCGTGGGTTGCGAGTGATGAGGATCAGCATCTGCCCCTCTTGCGCCGCGCGCTCGGGAACCTCCACGATGAGATCCCACATTCCGGGCTGCGCATCCACCTCGAGTGTCTGGTTCCGCCGCCGAACACAGCGCTCGCCGTCTTCATTCACGCGAACCCAGAAGACCCGGGGCCTGTACCCGGCGAGGTCGAACGCGGACGCGCGGAGGCGGGCGCGCTCGGAGAGGTCCAAGCGGGTGCGGTAGAGGCGGGAGCTGGGCTTGGGGAGGCCGCAGTTTTTCGGGAGAGAGGTGGCGGGGGGGAGATCGGGTTTGGAGATCAGGGAGGAGACTGGGAACGGGTCGGGGACGGCTTCAGCCTCAGTGCCGGCGTCAGTGCCAGTGCCAGCGTCAGTGCCAGCGTCAGTGCCAGTGCCAGGGCCAGCGTCAGTGCCAGCGTCAGTGCCAGTGCCGGCGTCAGCGCCAGTGCCAG
>CALJYC010000106.1 GCA_937984275.1 uncultured bacterium
TGGGTGAGGCCCCGGGCGACGCGACGCAGACCATCGACGCAGATGGCTGCGCGGTGTCACCCGGCTTCGTCGACATCCACACACACTACGATGCGCAGATTCTGTGGGACCGGATGCTCAGCATCTCGCCGTGGCACGGCGTGACCACCGCGGTGCTAGGCAACTGCGGCTTCGGCGTCGCGCCCATGCGCGCCGAACATCGAGAAGTCGTCATGCGAACCCTGGAGAAGGTCGAAGGCATGGCCTACGAGGCGTTGAGCGCAGGGCTCGGCACGGATTGGCCCTTCATCACGTTTCCCGATTACCTCGACGCCGTCGAACGTCTGGGAAGCGCCATCAATGTGGCGGCGTATGTTGGCCATACGCCGATGCGGCTCTTCGTCATGGGTGAAGACGCGACCGAGCGCGAGGCGACGGCGCAAGAAGTCAAACAGATGCAAGGCCTGGTGCGCGAAGCCATGGGCGTCGGCGCCATCGGCTTTGCGACGTCCCAGGCGGCGACCCATCATGGGGCGGGTGGCAAGCCTGTGCCGAGCCGTCTTGCCGCGTTCTCTGAAATCGACGCCTTGGTGGGCGCCATGGCAGAATCGGGCCGCGGCATCATGCAGGCGGCGATGGGCCGGACCCTCTTCAACGACGAGTTCACCGACCTCGCCACCCGGCACGGTGTGCCGATAACCTGGACGGCGTTGCTTGCGGGCATGACCGGGCCCGGCAACCACCGGCGCTATCTCGACAAGGCGGCCGCGCAACACGACGCAGGTCTCACGATCATGCCGCAAGTTGCGTGCCGCCCGATCATGTTCGACTTCCACTTCGACGAGCCGTATCCGTTCGAGATGTGGCCCCTGTTCCGGGAGACGATGACGACGGATCGGCAGGGCCGAATGCGGCTTTACACCGACCCGGGTTTCCGCGCGAAGTTCAAGGCGGAGTCCGTGGTCGGCGCGAAGAACGCAAACGCGGGCTGGCCGAATCGAACCGTGATCTCGTACTACCCGCCCGATCCCTCATTGGAGGAGCAACCCCTTGCGGCCGTCGCGGCGGCGCGAGGTGTCGACCCCGTGGATCTGGTTCTCGACATGTCCTTGGAAACCGAGCTGACGGCTCGATTCCGTCTCGCGTTCCTCAACCACGACGAGGCCGAAGTGGAGGAGCTCATCACTGACGCGAATACCATCGTGACCCTGTCGGACGCGGGGGCGCACGCAAGCCAGCTCTGTGATGCCTGCTACTCGACGCATCTGCTGAGCCATTGGGTGCGTGACAAGGGGGCGATGAGCCTGGAGTCCGCCGTGCATTCGTTGACTCAGCGTTCGGCCGATCTGATGGGTATTACCGACCGTGGGTTGCTGGCCCGAGGTCGTCCTGCCGATGTGGTGGTCTTCGATCCGGAGGCAGTCGGCGCTTCGCCACTCCGTCGCGTGCAGGATTTTCCCGGCGGGGCAGAGCGTTTGGTCTCGGATGCCATCGGGGTCGAGGCGGTGATCGTCAATGGTTCGGTGTTGCGCCGCGGTGGTGATGATCAGATTGACCCGCAGGGTGACCTGCCGGGTCGGGTCTTGCGCGGTGGACACGCGTGATGGGCGAAAAGGGGATGAGGCTCGCGCACTGGGCGCGAATCCAACCCGAGGTGCTGGCGGTGCAGTCGATTTGGGGCGACCGCACGTTTGGAGAGCTCAACGCGAATAGCAACCGCTTGGCGCGCGCGTTGCGTGCGCGAGGTCTCCGCGATGGGGATGGGGTCGCGATCGTCTGCAGCAACCGTCCGGAGTTCGCGGAAGTAGTGCACGCATGCTTGCGGGCCGGACTCCGCTACACGCCCGTCAACTGGCATCTGACGCCCGACGAGGTGGCCTACATCGTGGGCGACTCCCAAGCGAAGGCCTTGTTCGGAGACACACGTTTCGCCGAGCTCATGACGAAGGCAGCGGACCTCTCTCCGAATGCCAAGGTGCGTCTTGCGATCGGCGGCGAGATTGTCGGTTTTGAAGGGTACGACGCCGCACTTTCAGCCGAGGACGGCAGCGACATCACCGACCCTAAACCGGGCTTCCGGATGCTCTACACCTCGGGCACCACAGGCAGACCCAAGGGCGTGCTTCGTCCCCTGAACTACGCGACCGGTCTCATCGGGTTGACCTCGGCTCCGCAATACGGCCCGGGCAAAGGCCAACTCAATCTGTGCACGGGGCCGATGCACCACGGAGGGCCGTTGGTGTATTCCATGGCTGTGCCGATTTCTCACGGCGTCGGGACCGTACTGATGGACAAGTGGGATGCAGCCGAGGCCTTGCGGCTAATCGAACAACACCGCGTCACCCACACGCACATGGTCCCGACCATGTTCCATCGTATGCTACGCCTTCCTGAGGAGGTGCGAAGCGACGCCGACGTCTCCTCGATGCAGTACATCGCGCACGGCGCCGCACCCTGCACCGTCGCCATCAAGAAGGCGATGATCGATTGGTTCGGTCCGATCCTGTGGGAGTACTACGCGGCGACCGAAGGGGGTGGGGCTTCTGTCAGTCCGGAACAATGGCTGAAGAAGCCTGGCACCGTCGGCAAACCACTCACCGACGATCACGTGCAAATCATGGATGACGAGGGCAAGGCCTGTCCTCCGTACCAACCCGGTACGATCTACCTCAAAGTACTCGAGGGCTCGGACTTCGAGTACTTCAACGACCCGGTCAAGACCGAATCGGCGCATCGCGGAACGCTCTTCACAGTCGGCGACGTGGGCTACTTGGATGAGGACGGCTTCCTCTTTCTGACGGACCGGAGCGCCGATTTGATCGTCCGCGGTGGCGTGAACATCTACCCGGCGGAGGC
>CALJYC010000107.1 GCA_937984275.1 uncultured bacterium
GTTCGAGACATGAATCGTGAACTCTGCCTGATGCGACGCATCCCCGATCGACTTTGCGTCGATCTCCCCCTCGAAGGCGAGGGCGGGAGAAGCGGTCAGCATCACGAGGAAACCCAAGAACCAACGCATCACAAGCTCCTAAGCTCATTCTTCTACCACAATCCGCCAGTGCCAGTGCCACCCCGTAAAGTCGATGCTGCGCATCGTCCACGGGGCTAGGTGCCAGCGAAGCCCCGTGGCGGCGAAGTCGCTCTACGGGGTGCCAGTGCCAGTGCCAGTGCCAGTGCCCGCGTCATTCCCAGACGGTGGGGGCCCTCCCGTAGGTTGCGTTTAGTGTCTCGACGAAGGCGCGGTCGTGCAGGGGATCGGCGGGACGCTCCGTCGACGTTCCCCTCTCAGCGAGGTCCGCCAGCAATGTGTCGACGACATGCTCGAGTGTCAGATCATCTTCGTGATTGTGATACAGCGCCTCCTGCTCTTTGCTCGCAAACACTTGGGCCTTCCACGAAATGCTCACGCGTACGTCTTCAAACTCGTACCGCGCGCACACATCGCCCTGCTCGACGACTTCCCAAGTGTCACCCGACCAGCAAAGCTGGCTGTTCAGCGTCAAGCCTTTCGGCAGCGCGCGTTCGTCGGGGCCCACCGCCTCGACGCGGTGGAACATGTAGTCGTTGTCACCAACGACCGCCGAGTTGCTGATGCACGGGCGGCTGATCGGGGTCTGGTCCGGGCCATGCGGCCAATAGGTGAAGCCACCACCTTCACCCTCGTAGTACCAGGCCACCGCGGTGACGCTCGGCACGTACCACCGGTCGAAGAGACCTGACTTCAGCATCGTTGCCAGGAGCCAGACCGGATAACGCGTTCGGTCGACCCCGCGAAAGGCGGGAATGTCGACGTGCCCCGGGTCGACCCGCGCGATCGGCGGGTTGAGGTTCACGTACACGATCTGCGGGACGACGACCCCGCCCTCAAACATCCTCCGCGCAGCATCCCGAAGCGCGTCATGCTCGAGAAAAACCTCGACCCCTGGGACGAACGGCTCGTCATAGGCCCAGTCGCCCCGGAACCAGGGCGCGATGAACATCGGCCGATCCGTTCGGCTGTGCTTCCCCGCGTCACTCAGCGATGCCATCTCCGAAAGGTTCTTCACGTAGCGTTGAACCGTCCAATAGGGGGCGCCTCGAATCAGGAGATCCCGAACGACCGTGGGGTCGGCGAGCACGCGGTCGATGACGATGGGGGCTCTCGGCTGGTCGAAGCTCACGTGGCCGTTATACCAGTCACGGCTCCATTTCTTGGCACGGCTGGCGGCTGCTTCGACCCGATTTCTCCATGAATTCGGACTTCTGGCGACCGGGGGCTTGCACAACCCCGCTTTCGCGGTATCGGGCGCGTGGCAAATCGACCGATCGGACGAGCAAAACGATGAAAGACCTCAGTAAATACCGAAACATCGGCATCTTCGCCCACGTGGACGCCGGCAAGACGACGACCACCGAGCGCATCCTCAAGCTCACCGGCAAAATCCACAAGATCGGGGAGGTGCACGACGGCGCGGCCACCACCGATTTCATGGAGCAGGAACAGGAGCGTGGCATCACGATTCAGTCCGCCGCGACAACGTGCTTCTGGGATGACCACCAGCTGAACATCATCGACACCCCTGGGCACGTCGACTTCACGATCGAGGTCTATCGTTCACTCAAGGTGCTCGACGGCGGTGTGGGCGTGTTCTGCGGTTCCGGCGGTGTCGAGCCCCAGTCCGAGACGAACTGGCGTTACGCCAATGACTCGAAGGTCGCACGTCTGATTTTTGTCAACAAGCTCGACCGCTTGGGTGCGGACTTCTACCGCGTCGTCGACCAGATCAAGAACATCCTCGGCGCCAAGCCGCTCGTCATGGTGCTCCCCATCGGAACCGAGGCGGACTTCGTCGGCATCGTCGACCTCCTCACGCGTCAGGCGTACGTCTGGGACGACTCCGGCCAGCCCGAGAACTTCGAGGTGCAGGAAATCCCCGAGGACATGAAAGAGCTCGTCGAAAAGTATCGTTTCGAGCTCATCGAAACCGCCGTCGAGCAAGACGATGACGCGATGGAGCAGTACCTCGAGGGCAACGAGCCTGACCTTGAAACGATCAAGAAGTGCATTCGTACGGGCACGCGCGACCTCGCGTTTTTCCCGACTTATTGCGGGTCCGCTTTCAAGAACAAGGGCATCCAGCAGGTGCTCAACGCGGTCGTCGACTACCTGCCCGACCCGACGGAAGTTCCGCCTCAGCCCGAGATCGACCTCGAAGGCCATGAAACTGGAAACTTCGCGCTGGTCGACCCGAGCGGGCCCGTCCGCGCGCTTGCGTTCAAGATCATGGAGGACCGCTTCGGTGCGCTGACCTTCACCCGCATCTACTCGGGCACGGTCAATAAGGGCGACACCCTGGTCAACACGTTCACCGGCAAGAACGAGCGCATCGGCCGCATGGTCGAGATGCACGCCGACGACCGAACCATCGTGGATTCGGCGCAAGCTGGTGACATCGTGGCCATGGTCGGCCTCAAGGACGTTCGCACGGGCCATACG
>CALJYC010000108.1 GCA_937984275.1 uncultured bacterium
TGGCGAGAAAGGGAACCGTCCAGCGCGCGATCTCTTCATCGGATAGCGTTCGAAGGTGCTCCGCTTGCACGTGAAGGAATTTCTTCGCGTCGTACCGTCCTGCCGTCGAGCCCACATGGTCCCAACTGAACGTCTCGATCAGCTCTTGGCGCGTGAAGATCTCCTGGTTTCCGTGCGACCAACCGAGGCGCGCAAGGTAGTTGAGGACGGCATCTGGCAGATAGCCCATGTCCCGATACTCGAGAACACCGACCGCGGCGTGGCGCTTCGAGAGCTTCTCCCCGTTGGGGGCAAGCACCATCGGCATGTGAGCGAACGTTGGAACCGGAGCACTCAGTGCTTCGTAGAGCAGGATCTGCGGCGCGGTGTTGATCATGTGGTCGTCGCCGCGGGCGACCAGCGTGACCTCCATCGTCAGGTCATCGACGACGCAGCCGAAGTTGTACAGAGGCATCCCGTCCGGACGAAGCAGGATGAAGTCCTGCTGCGTGGAGTTCAGGACATCAATCTTGCCCTTGACGTCGTCGACCCAGCTCGTGGTTCCTTCGTGCGGCGCCCGGAAACGAATTACGTATCGTGCGTTCGGATCCTCCGGCGCGTCGGTGCGGTCTCGCCACGGGCTTCGAAAACGGAAGCCATCTTTGGTGCCGGTCTTCCGATGCGCTTCGCGGGCGGCGGCGATCTCTTCTTTCGTGGCGTAGCAGCGATAGGCGTGGCCCGATTGGATCAGCTTCTCGGCGTAGTCGGCGTAGATGTCGAGGCGCTCGCTCTGCACGTAGGGCCCATGGTCGCCACCGACTTCGGGGCCCTCGTCCCAATCGAGGCCGAGCCATTGCATCGACTCGAGCACGATCCGGATGCTCTCGGCGGTGCTGCGTTCACGGTCCGTGTCCTCGATCCGAAGGATGAACGTGCCCTCGTGACGACGCGCCCACAGCCAGCTGTACAGAGCCGTCCGCACCCCACCGATGTGCAAGTACCCGGTGGGCGACGGCGCAAACCGAACGCGAACTTCCGACATGGCCGGAGAGCTACCTGCCCCCCGTGACTGGGTCAAGCGAACGAAATCGCCTTGACCCCAACTGGCCGCGTGATCAGGCTCCCTCGTTCATGGGAGCGCCCGAGGTTCTGATCGAACGGCTCAACCGCGGCGTAACAAAGCGTAACGCGCGGTGGACGTTCGTGCGTGATCACGCGTTTGGCGATGCCCTCACGCTCCGCCGCTTTCGGTTGGGCAATGGGTTGACCGTGCTGACCTTGCTGGACCGCTCCGCTCCGACCGTCAGCTACCACACATGGTTCCGCGTCGGCTCGCGGCACGAGAGCCCCGGCAAGACCGGGCTCGCACATCTGTTCGAGCATTTGATGTTCAGCGAAACGCGAAGCCGCGCGCACGGTGACTTTGATCGTTTGATGGAGCGGGCGGGCGCCGAGGCCAATGCGGCGACCTGGACCGATTGGACCTGTTATTACGAGAACGCGCCCCGGGATGCGCTGCCGCTCCTCATCGAGCTCGAGGCTGATCGAATGGCGAATCTCGTCCTGCGCACTCCGCAGGTCGCTTCCGAAAAGGAAGTGGTCGCCAACGAACGCAAGCTTCGCGTCGAGGATGACGTCGAAGGCAAGGCACTCGAGCTGCTCTACGACAACGCCTTTCGACGCCATCCGTATCGCTGGCCGACGATCGGTTGGATGCAAGATATCCGCGGCTTCACCGTGCGGGATTGCCAACAGTTCTATCGAACGCACTATGCGCCGAACAACGCCACCGTCGTGATAGCCGGCGACTTCAACGAGCAAAAAGCCCTCTCGCTCGTCCAAAGGCACTACGGCGGCATGTCCGCTGCGAGAAACGCGGGACCGCCGACGCCCTCGAAGGAGCCGTCGCAGCGCGCTGAGCGCGTTCTTCAGCTCACGGTACCGACCCCGACCGAAAAGCTTCTCATCGGGTACCACGCGCCCTCGTTTTCCGACCCGGACACCCCGGCGCTCGTCATCGCGAACGATGTGTTGTTCGGCGGCCACAGCTCGCGGCTCCATCGACTGTTCTGCCTCGACGAGGAGATCGCGCTGTCCGTTCGTGGTTCGATTTCGCCATTCATCGACCCGGGACTTTTTGAGATGTGGATCTTCCTCCGCGAAGGAAAACGGAAAGAGGACGCGCTCGCGCTGCTCGACCGGGAAGTCGACCGGCTCGCAGCCGAAGGACCAAGCCCCCTCGAGCTCGAGAAAGCCATCAATCAGCTCGAGCTCTCGTTCTTGCACAGCATGGAGACCGCTGGAGGCAAAGCCGAACAGATCGGGTTCTACGAGACTGTCGCCAACGACGGCGCCGCCGTGTTCGACCGCCTCGCCGCTTACCGGAACGTTACCGGTGGCGACGTGGAGCGGGTGGTCGCGAAATACCTTCGTCCTTCTCGCCGCACGCGAGTCGAGATCCTGCGAAACGGCTCATGAGCATTTTCGTCGAATCGAGCGACGTGTTGCCACTCGTAGACTTGGAGGTCGCGCTCCCGGTAGGCAGCCTGCAGGATCCCGCTGGGCAAGAGGGTCTGGCCCAACTCACCGGTCACCTGATGCGGCGCGGGCCTCGCGGGCTCTCGCAGGAGCGGTTCGAAGACCGACTGGCAAGCCTCGGGGCCCGACTGTCGGTCGACGTGTCGATGCGCTCGACCCGGATTCGCGCCACGGTGCTTCGCCGCAACTTGGAACCGTTACTCGCGCTCTTGGCCGATGTGGTGTGGCAACCTGCGCTTCGCGCGAGCGACTTCGCGAAGCTCAAACGGCGGGCCCAAGCCGCGCTCATTGCAAGGCGCGACGACGACCAGACGTTGGGCGCGGTGTGCTTTCGCGAAGCGCTTTTCGGCGAGCACCCGTATGGCCGCACCCTGAGCGGACACACCGACAGCCTCGCCCGCATTGGGGTCCAACAAGTCAAGGATTTCTATGCGAAAAACATTGCCAAGGGCGCATTTGTCGTCGGGGTCGCAGGCGACGTGGCCGAAGTCGAGATGCGCTCGCTCCTCGCGTCGCATTTTCCCAGGAGCAGACGCGCCAGGCAAAAGGGCTCGGACGTGCCAGTCACACGTGTCCGCCATGGTCGCCACGTGGTCATCGTCGACAAGCCCGAGCGCACGCAGACCCAGCTGTTCATCGGGACCCTCGGAGCACGGACGCGGGACCGCAACCTGTTTCCGCTCATCGTTTCAAACACGGCGTTCGGAGGCACCTTCAGCGGTCCACTCATGCAACAGGTGCGCGGAGCGCGTGGTTGGAGCTACGGCGCGTACAGTCGTCTACTTCATTCGACGCAACGCGATGCCTGGTACATGTCGACCGCACCGGCTGCGGAATACTCCGCCGACTGCGCGGCCCTACAACTCGACTTGCTCGAACGCTGGGTCGATGGCGGCACGAAGAAAGCCGACCTCAGCTTCGCGCAACGGTACCTGATCAACAGCCACTGCTTCGATCGCGACACGCCTTCCAAGCGCCTCGAAACTCGACTCGACGTCGAGCTCTTGGACATCCCTCGGAGCTACGTCGAGAAGTACGACCAACTGGTTGCCCGTGTTACCAGGCAAGAGGCCAACGACGCCACGCGGGCACGGATCTCACCCCGAGATCTGATCATCGTGGTGGTCGCTACCGCAAGCGAGGTCGCCGGCTCCTTCGAGCAGCTCCCCGGCGTGCGGTCGCTCGAAATCGTGCCTTTCGACAGGAACTAATTGCTCAGGGCGCGCCGTAGCTCGGAGCGGCTCCAAATGCGCGGTACCCTGACCTCCGCCAGCTTCGCAAGGCGCTCGGCCCGCTCGCACAGCGCCCCGTTGGGCTCTGGCAAGATGATCGTCCGGAGGCTTTCGGATCGCGTAAAGAACTCAACCACGTCCATCGATCGCGCATCGTGTGTCACCGAGTGAATGACCAGCCCGGCGTACTGGGTCTCCTCGTCCTCCAGCTCGCGCACTGCGTCGGCAAGCGAATCAACGCCCGAGACGGGAAGACCAAAGCTTCGGATCTCGGACTCGATCTCTTCGCGCACCCGGCGCCGCGGCTCGAAGACTAAAAGCGGGAGGTGCGATGTGTCTGCGTCCCGTCGCAATAGCGCCCGCAA
>CALJYC010000109.1 GCA_937984275.1 uncultured bacterium
CTCACGATCGTAGTCGCTGCTGGTCTCCTCGATCTGCTTGCGGATGGTGTCGATGCGGCCCGTGATGTCCTTCTTCTGGCCAGCGCCGTCGACGATGGTGGTGTTCTCCTTGTCGATGGTCACTCGCTTCGCACGACCGAGGTCGTTGAGGGTCACGTTCTCGAGCTTAATGCCCAGGTCCTCGCTCACGACGGTGCCCCCTGTAAGGACGGCGATGTCTTGAAGCATGGCCTTGCGGCGGTCGCCGAAGCCGGGCGCCTTGACCGAAGCGGTCTGCAGCGTGCCCCGAAGCTTGTTGACGACGAGCGTCGCGAGCGCCTCACCCTCGACGTCTTCGGCGAGAATGATGAGCGGCTTCTGCTGCCGGGCAATCGCCTCGAGAACTGGCAGAAGATCCTTCATGTTCGAGATCTTCTTCTCGACAATGAGGATGTAGGGGTCCTCGATCTCGGCGACCATGCGCTCCGAATCGGTCACGAAGTAGGGCGACAGGTAACCGCGGTCGAACTGCATGCCCTCGACGACGTCGAGCTCCGTCTCGAGACCCTTGGCCTCTTCGACGGTGATGACCCCTTCCTTGCCGACCTTTTCCATGGCGCCGGCGATGATCTCACCGATGGTGCGATCCCCGTTGGCGCTGATCGTGCCGACCTGTGCGATCTCTTTCGGATCCTTGGTCGCCTTCGAGAGCCCCTGGAGCTGCTCCACGACTTGGATGACGCCCGCGTCGATGCCCCGCTTGATCTCCATCGGGTTGTGACCCGCAGCGACCATCTTGGTGCCCTCACGGATAATCGCCTGCGCAAGCACGGTGGCGGTCGTGGTGCCGTCTCCTGCAATGTCGGAGGTCTTTGAAGCGACCTCGCGCACCATCTGTGCGCCCATGTTCTCGAACTTGTCCGCAAGCTCGATTTCCTTGGCCACCGTGACACCGTCCTTGGTGACGGTCGGTGCGCCAAAGCTCTTCTCGATCACGACATTGCGGCCCTTCGGACCGAGCGTGACTTTCACGGCATTCGCCAGCGCGTTGACGCCTTTCAGAATGCGATCGCGAGCAGCTGTATCGTAAATGATCTCTTTCGCAGCCATGTTTCTGAGTCTCCTATTCGATGATTCCGAGGATGTCGTCTTCGCGGAGGATCAGGTGGTCTTCACCATCGATCTTGACCTCCGTGCCGCCGTACTTGCCGAACAGGACGAGGTCGCCCTTCTTCACGGCGAGCTCCCGCACCTCTCCGCTATCGAGGATGCGCCCGGTACCTACCGCGACCACCTTGGCCTCGATCGGCTTCTCCTTGGCGGTATCCGGAATGATGATCCCGCCTTTGGTTGTCTCTTCTTCCTTGACGCGCTTGACCAAAATGCGGTCATGCAATGGACGAATGGCCATTTATCCCTCCGTTTTAGGGCAGTTTCGCTGCCCGCTACCTTGTTAGCACTCGATGATTGAGAGTGCTGATGGGCCGGCAACCTAGTCATGAAAAATGGGGAGTCAAGCCATGTCGCTGGGCTTTTTCACGGAACTGATGAGACCGATTTGCCGGGGTGGGGGACCCCTGCTAGCTTCCGGCGCCTATGGCACGCGTTACCGTCGAAGACTGCTTGGAACATGAAGAAAACCGCTTTGCGCTGGTCATCTTGGCCGCCCGCCGGACTCGCCAGCTCATCAAGGGCGCCCCGGCGCTGGTTCAAAGCAGAAACCGGCCGATCGTGACCGCGCTCCGCGAAATTGCGGACCAGAAGGTCTACTTCTCCCGTCCCGTCAGGGGCGCGGTGGAGGAGTTCATCGTCGAGACCAAGGCGAACGACTCGTCCGCCTGAAGGGTAGTCCCGCCGCCGCCGGCAAACGCCATCTTTGCAGCCTGAGAACGCCCCAGGTAGCCTGATGGAGGGGTTATGGCTCGCATCAGTATCATGGGGCCAAGCGGGCGGCAGGAGCGTCAGCTCTTCCGCCACAATTCGCTTGGACGGCATCCTAGGAACACGCATCAGGTCCTCGACCGCGTGGTGTCCAAGGAACACTGCCACATCGAGCTGATCGACGACCGGTACGTTCTCAAAGATCTGGGCTCGCTCAACGGCACCTACGTGAACGGTGAGAGGGTCCAAAAAGAGCGCCTCCTCGAGCCCGGTGACGAGATCACGATCGGCTCGACACGGGTCGTCTTCGAGCCGGCGGCAAGGCCAGGGGGGGTGTCGTTCGACGCGCTCTTGAGCGGCGAGTCTCGCGAAGCCACCAACCGATTCAAGATCGGCGACAGCGATGCGGGCCCTCTAATTCGCGCCAAAGTTTCGATCCTAGCCGAGAAGACCTTCTTCGCCGAGGAGCTCATTCAAGACGATGCGTCGTTGCGTCGCGACTACGAAAAGCTCCGCGCGAGTTACGAAGTCACACAAGCCATCGAGCTCGGCACGAGCATCACGGCGCTCTGCAACAAGATCCTCGAGGTGGCGTTTCGACTTGTGCCCGCTGATCGCGGCGTCGTGCTCTTGCACAACGACAACAACATTCTCGAGCCGGTGTCGGTACGCACGGCGGAGGGCGTCGACCCCGAGCAAGAGGTCATTGTCTCGAAAACCGTGCTGGATACGGTCGTCCGCGAGAAGGAAGCCGTTCTCTCGCACGACGCCTCGGCAGACGCACGCTTTCAAAGCGCGCAGTCGGTGATCATGCAGGGCATTCGCTCGACGATGTGCGTTCCCTTGATCCACAACGAGACGGTCTTGGGCGTGATGATGCTCGACTCGAAGCTCGCCACGCATGCCTTCACGGAGAAGGACCTAGCGCTGTTCGAAACCGTCGCCAGCCAGGCGGCCGTGGCGGTCCAGAATACCTTGTTCGCCAAGAAGCTCGAACAGGAAGCTGTGACTCGGGAGCGTTTCCGACGCTTGCTGTCACCGGACATTGCCGAGCAGGTCCTCTCCGGAAAGCTCGAGGTGAAGAAGGGGGGCGAGCTCCGCGAGACGACGATTCTCTTCGCAGACATTCGCGGGTTCACCAGCATCAGCGAATCCTGTGAGCCCCAGATCGTGGTGGACGCGCTCAACGAGTACTTCGAACGCATGGTCGAAATTGTGTTCCGGTATGAAGGAACGCTCGACAAGTTCATCGGCGACGAGATGATGGTGCTCTTTGGCTCACCCGTTTCACACAGCGACGATCCGGTTCGCGCAGTCCGCGCGGCACTCGAGATGCAAGCAGCGCTTGCGTCTCTCAATGAACGTCACGAGGCTCGAGGTTTGCCGCCGTTCGAGATCGGAATCGGCATCAACACCGGAGAGGTCGTTGCGGGTTACATCGGAAGCAGCCAAGCGCTCGAGTACACCGTCATTGGAGACCCGGTGAATACCGGCTCGCGATTGTGCTCGCTCGCCCGTGCCGGGCAGACCCTGATTAGCGAGGGGACCGTCGACAAGTTGGACGGCAGCTTCGACCTCGAGGAGCTGCCCGCCGAGAGGGTGAAGGGCAAGGCCCAACCGATTCGAGTCTTCGAGCTGCTCGGCGGCGCCGTTCGCGAGTGAGCGGGCTGGAGCTTGCCACCCTCAACAGATATGCGAAGCACCAAGCGAGATGGCGCACCTGGACTTTGAAGCCCCCTTGGTCGAGTTGGAGGAGCGGATCGCCGCTCTCAAGGAGCTGACCGACGCTGGCGCCCCCGAAGCCGTGGCCATCGACACCCAGATCGAGACCCTGCAAGCCCAGGTGGAGGACTTGCAGCGCGAGCTCTACGCCGACCTCGATGTCTGGAAAAAAGTCCAGTTGAGCCGGCACCCGGACCGGCCATACCTCCGCGACTACCTGGCGCTCCTGTTCGAGGACTTCATCGAGCTGCACGGGGACCGAAGCTTCAGAGACGACCCGGCGATCATTTCTGGGTTTGGGCGCTTCGACGGCGAAATCGTTGCAGTCATCGGACACCAGAAGGGTCGAACGGCGAGGGACAAGGCGCTCCGCAACTTCGGCATGGCGCATCCCGAAGGCTATCGGAAGGCGATCCGCGTCATGAAGCTGGCGGAACAAGCGGGGCGGCCCGTTCTGACGTTCATCGACACCCCCGGTGCGTATCCCGGTCTCGGAGCGGAAGAGCGGGGGCAGGCCGAGGCAATCGGCCGAGCGATCGAGGTGATGAGCGGGTTGCGGGTCCCGGTCGTCTGCACCGTGCTCGGGGAAGGCGGCTCAGGAGGCGCGCTGGCCATTGGAGTTGCCAATCAGGTGCTCATGTTCGAGTACGCCACCTACAGCGTGATCACCCCCGAAGGGTGTGCGTCGATCCTCTGGCGCGACGGGACCCGGGGCGCGGAAGCGGCCGAGCAGCTTCGGCTGTTGGCGAACGACGCCAAGCGCCTGGGTGTCGTCGACGAGGTGGTGGCCGAGCCAGCGGGAGGGGCCCATCGAAAGCCCGAAACCGCGGCGGAGTCCCTCCGAGAGCGCTTACGGCACCATCTCGACGCGCTGAGGGGCCTTTCCGGAGATGCGCTCGTGAACCAACGATATCAGCGATTTCGAGCACTTGGCACCTGGCAATAGGGCACGGCTTTTTTGACGCAGGTCCGCTGGGTTACCTACGATCCAAATGCGGGGTTATGCCGTGAAGACGCTCTTCGCAGTGGCTGGTGTTTCGACACTGATCGGGTGCAGCTCGGTGGGGGTGCATTCACAGGCTCGCGGTGCGTCCGATGAGGCCACCCGGGACGCAGAGATGACCGCTCTTCGGGTGCAGAACGAAGAGCAGGAGCAGGAGCTTCGAACGTTGCGGGGCCAGCTCGCCTTGGCGCGCGCGGAGGTCCAGGAGCTGAAGACCGACAAAGAGTTCGCTCCGGCATTGTCGAGGAAGGTGTCCAGCGGCGACGAGCTCCCGTGGGCGAAAGACACGCACGGGGGACTCGACATGCAGCCGGTACTCCGGCTCGATGGCGAGGTCGTCGACGAGCGTTTGCCGATCACGGCGGACGTGCCGGACCTTCCGCCGTTCGTCGAGCCACAGCCTGCGCAGGCGCCCCCGGGCAAAGAAGTCAGCGTCGAGGGGTACCGCCGAGGCCTGAGCTTGATCCGGGAGCAGAAGTTCCAAGAGGCGCTGGTCGAGCTCGACGCGTTCTCGTCTGCACATCCGAGCCATCCGTACACGGACAACGCCCTGTTTTGGTGCGGCGAGATCCACTACTTGCGGCACGAATATGATCGTGCGCTTCGGTACTTCGAACGCATCGAGAAGCTACATCCATGGGGCAACAAGGCCCCGGACGCGCTGTACCGCATTGGGCAAATCTATCTGAGGCGCGGTGACACCGCGGGCGCTCAGGCTTACTTCGACAAGGTTAGGGAGCAGTTCCCGGATACCGCGGCCGCGCGGTTGGCGCTGCGGGAGGATGCATCATGAAGCTGGTGGGATGGACGAGCATGGTAGCCGTGCTGATAGCGGGCACGGCAATCGCACAGGTCGACGAGGACCAAGGCGCCGAGGGGGCTAAGGTGGAGGTCCCGGCGAACATGCCGCAGACGCACACCGTCAAAGATGGCGACACGCTTTGGGACATCACGCAGACTTACTACGGCGACCCTTACAGGTGGCCGCAGGTCTGGTCGTACAACCCCGAGATCACGAACCCGCATTGGATCTATCCCGACGCCACGGTTCAACTTCGCCCCGAGGACGGCAACGTGGTCGAAACCGCGCCGAAGGGCTTCAAGCGAGTGGACAGGTTCTCCGGCATCACGACCCCCGCCGTCTATCAGGCGGAGTATGGCTTCCTCGACTCGAATGCCCTGAAGGACTCCGGGTACGTCATCGGCGCCAACGAGGAGCACATGATGTTGGCCGAGTCCGACGTCGCATACG
>CALJYC010000110.1 GCA_937984275.1 uncultured bacterium
CGAAAGTTCAGTGTTCGGGTGGTCGGGACTCGCGCCGAGGGATGCCCATGCGTTGGCGGCGTTCCCAGAGCGTCTTGCGGCTGATTCCGAGGCGCTTGGCGAGCTCCGTTTCGCTCAGCTCGTCCTGATGCGAGAGCACGAACCGTCGGAGGTATCCTTCGAGTGACGTGTCTTCACCCGTGGCGCCGATTGCGATGGGGTCGGGTGGGCTAGACGAGGGGAGGCCGAGGAGCTCCTCGGTGATTGGCCCCGACTCATGCAGGATCACGGCTCGCTCGACCGCGTGCTGAAGCTCGCGGACGTTGCCCGGCCACTTGTAGCGCTTCATCGCGGCCGCTGCGCCCGCATCGAGATCGAGCGGAGGCCTGCCGAGCTTTGCGGTGGCCCGCGCGATGAACGCTTCGGCGAGGGCCAAGATGTCGTCGCCACGCTCGCAAAGTGGAGGCAGCTCGATCTCGACCACCTTGAGGCGAAAGTACAGATCAGCCCGGAATTCCTCGCGTTCTACGAGCAGCGGGAGGTTTCGATGGGTCGCGGCAACGAGCCTGATATCGACCGCTTCGGCTTTTCGCGCACCGACGCGGCGCACCTCGCGCTGCTGGAGCATTCGCAGCAAACGTACCTGTGCGGCTTGTGGGATCTCGCCGATCTCGTCGAGGAAGAGCGTCCCGCCTTCAGCGGCGTGTATCAAGCCTTCCTGTCTTCCGAGCGCGCCTGTGAATGCGCCCTTCTCGTGCCCGAAGAGCTCCGATTCGAGCAGCGTCTCTGGAATCGATGCGCAGTTGACCGGAACGAACGCACCCTTGCGGGCGCTCTGGTTGTGGACCGCGCGAGCGATGAGCTCCTTTCCGGTTCCGGACTCGCCGAGGATCAACACCGTTGCTTCGGTCGGCGCGACTTTGCGCGCCCAACGCAGCGCTTCCTGCATGGGGCTAGATTGCGTTGCGACCAACTCGTACGGATCTCCGTTGGCGCCTGCGCCGTTCTGGGCGCGAGATGGGTGATGTCGAAGCACCCGATTGACCGCTGCGCTCAACGCTGCTGGCTCGAAGGGCTTCGACAGGTAGTCCACCGCCCCCCGCTTCATCGCGTCCACGGCGGCGCTGACCGAACCGTACGCCGTCATCACGATCACGGGCACCCGGCCCGCGCGTTCGATCAAGACATCGCCCGTCTCCCCGGCGAGTCTTACGTCCGTGATCACGAGGTCGAAGGATTCGGGGCATTCCCGTTCGGCTTCCGGAACGCTTGCGACATCGACGACCTGGTGCCCATCACGCGTGAGGATGCGCCTGATCTCCGCGCGGATGACCCGCTCGTCCTCCACCAAAAGGATCTTCACCACCGGTGATCAATACCAAAGGACCGCGTCGTCCTTCAATCCTTTAGTTTTCACGGGCTTGGAGGGTAATTGTGAACCGGCTGCCGCCTGAGCCGCGCGGCTGGTAAGTCAGTGATCCGCCGAAGCGCTCGACGATTTGCCGGGATACCGAGAGGCCGAGGCCGGTACCCTGCCCGTCGGGTTTAGTCGTGAAAAACGGCTCAAACACTCGATCGGACAGCTCTTCGGGAACGCCGGGGCCCTCGTCGTCGACGTCGATGTGAATCGATCCGTTGTCCAACCGAGTTCGCACGGACACCGTTGAACCAGACGGACAGGCTTGGCGCGCATTGTTCAGTAGGTTGACCAGCACCTGAGTTAACCCGTCCGGGCTTGCCATCGCGGGTGCGTCGACGGCGAGGTTCAGGTCGATCTTGCATCCTTCGGTTTCGAGCTTCGCAAGCTCCGCGGCGGTGCGCACCACACCGGTGACCGAGATCGTCCGGAGCTCGACGGGCGCTTCGTCGCGTCGACTGAAGGTAAGAAGGCTCTGCACGATCCCATGAATGCGTTGGGCTTCGTGCACGATGATACCGAGTCGTTCGGCGGCGTCGTCGGCCCCTGGGTCGGTCGCGAGGTTCTTGGCGACCATGAGAATTCCCGTGAGCGGATTGCCGACCTCATGCGCGACGCCGGAGGCCAGGGTGCCGATCGAGGAAAGCCGATCCTTGTGCGCAACGTGTCGCTCTAGTTGTCGCAGTGCCGTGACGTCTTCGACGACGAACACCCGGCCTTCCTCACCCTCGCCGGGGATGGTTGCGGTCTGCGCGCGCAGTTGGATCTTCTGGTCGCCCAAGTCGTACTCGCGCTCGATCACCGAGCCGGTGGGTTGATGGGCAAGCTCGTCGAACAATGGCCACCAGGGGCTCGGGATGTCTCGCATTGGGTTTCCGCAAATGTCGTCCTCGTTGAGACCCGAGATGCGCTCCAGCTGTGCGTTCCACACGACGACGTCCTCGTGATCGTCGACGGTGCACACCCCCACCGGTAGCTCAGACATCAGCTGCGACAGGTAGCGGCGCGCGGCGTGGGCCGGCGAAGTTCGTTGTGTGGCGTCGGCTTCGAGTGAATCGAGCTCTCGAAATGCGCGCAAACGCTCCGCGAGCGCGTTCGCTCGCACCGGCCGGCCTCCCTGCACATACGTGCGCGCTGCTAGGGGCCCGATTCGCTCACTGAGGCGGCCTTCGAGCTGGTTGATCAGTCGGAGCAGCTCCGGCCGGTCGCGCGGCGGCCAATAGACATCGGCGGCCGCGGCGGCTCCGTAGATCTCCTGGACGGCGATTTGCTTCCCAACGTACGACGTCAAGCGCTCCTGAAGCGCCTCTGCGGAATTGGGAACCTGCAAGAGCCGGGTCACACGTGGCTCGCGACAGGCTTCCGCCGCATTGCGCTCTTCGGGCGACCGGTCCGTAAGCAGGGAGACCCCCATGAAGACGAATCCATGCGCCGTGAGACTGAGCCAAATTGCGGGCCCTCGAGCGGTCGGGTCTGTGAAACCAAACAGCGCAAAAACGCCAGAGACGTCGACCTCGACGCCGAACAAGGGTGACGCTGTCAACACTGCCCACGAGGTGGCGCCTACGATTAGGCCTGCGAGCACACCGGCCCGCGTTGCGCGTCTCCAAAAGAGCGCTCCGAGCAAGCCCGGAAGCAGATGAGTGACCGCGACGAACGATGCGAGTCCAAGGTCGACCAGTGAACGCGTGCGCGGAAGTGTGAAGTGGATCAGCAAGCCGGCGACGACGACGCCGACGATCGTCAACCGGCGAAAAACAGCCCAGCGCGTCAGCAGTGACTCGGGAGAAGGGCCGAAGCGCGGCACGAGGTAGTTCGCCACCATACCGCTCAAGGCGATCGACGACACCAAAATCATCGCGCTCGCTGCCGAAACCGCGCCGAGGAACGCAAGCGTTTGCAGCGCGGGCGAGCTTTGCACCGCGATCAGAACATAGACGTCAGGGCGAATGCCCGGCGTCGCCAGGTCGCGTCCGGCCCAGTAGAGGATCGGCACTGGCAGATTGATGGCGAATAGGTACAGAGGCAGCGCCCATCGGGCCGTCTCGAGGCTGCGGGGCCCGGGTCGTTGGACGAACGCGACGAAGAACTGACGGGGAAGAAGGAACGCGGCGCAAAACGTCACGAAGACGAGTGCAATCCACGAGTCCCCCATCACGGGGCTAGTCATGTTCTCGACGAGCTCCGGTCGTTCCTGAAGATACGCATCGAGCCCGCGAATCCCGCCAAACACCGTCATCAACACAGCCGTGCCGACCACCAACATCGCAACGAGCTTGAAAATGCTCTCGAACGCGAGTGTCGCGATGAGCCCGGGGCGGTGAGCGCGACCATCTGCGTAACGCACGCCAAGGGCTACAGCGAAGGCGCTGAGCAAGACTGCGTAAACGGAGCCCAGTGTTTCGCTCGGCTCCTCCCCGACCAGGATCGCCGCACCATCCGCGACCGCGCGAAGTTGCAATGCGATGTAGGGGAGCAGGCCGGCGACCATGAAGATCGACACAGCCGCGCCCAGGGTGCGGCTCTGGTACCTAAAGGCGAAGACGTCGGCGATGCTTCCGAGTCGGTAGCGGTCGACCAACTCCGCGACGGGCGCCCACAGGAATGGGATTGCGATGCAAGACAACGTGACGCCGAAGTAGATGGCGATGAAGTCGTAGCCCTCGGTCGCCGCGAAGCCGACGCTCCCAAACAAGGTCCATGTGGTGGCGTAGACGCCGAGAGCGAGCGCGAAGCTGAAACGGTTTCTGCCTAGTCGGCCCCAACGCGGCGAACGTTCGACGAGCTCGGAGCCCAAGATGTAGAGGCCTAGTAGGGCAACCGCGAGGAAGAAGAGAACGAACTGATTAGGCTGCATGGTCGGGGCGATGAAGCAGCGCGATGAGCGCGATGACGGAGAGCCAGAAAGCGAACGGAGACCACCAGGTTTGAAGCCACAAGGCCCGAACCGGCGTCGCGATCAGCACGACCGCGACCCCGAAGAGCAGAAGGGCTCGCTCTTGGTCCCTGTTCATTTCATGCGTACCCGATCGCTTGCAGGCGTTCGGTGATCTCGTCGAGGATGACCGGGTCGTCGATCGTTGCCGGCATCCTCCATTCGGTCCGATCCGCGATCTTCTTCATCGTGCCGCGTAGGATCTTGCCAGACCGGGTCTTGGGCAGGCGCTGCACGACGATCGCGGTTTTGAAAGCCGCCACTGGGCCGATCTCGGTGCGGACCATCTGAATGACCTCCGAGACGATGTCGTGGTACGGCCGGTCGACGCCGGCGTTGAGCACCAGGAAGCCCAGCGGGATCTCCCCCTTGAGCTCATCGGCCACGCCCATGACTGCGCATTCCGCCACGTCCGCATGAGCGGCGATGACCTCTTCCATGCCGCCGGTCGATAGGCGGTGTCCTGCGACGTTGATGATGTCGTCGGTGCGCGACATGACATAGACGTAGCCCTCTTCGTCGATATAACCGGCGTCGGCTGTCTTGTAGTAGCCGGGGAACTCCGTCATGTACGAGCTCACGAAGCGGTCATCGTCGTTCCAAAGCGTTGGCAGGGACCCGGGCGGCAGCGGGAGCTTGACCACCAGTGCCCCCGTAGTGCCGGCTGGAACTTGGTGTGAAGCTTCGTCGACGACCTGAACGTCCCAGCCCGGGACCGCGAGCGTCGGCGACCCGTGCTTGACGGGAAGATGTTCGATTCCAAGACAGTTTGCGCAAATCGCCCATCCGGTTTCGGTCTGCCACCAGTGGTCGATGACTGGCACCCCGAGCTTGCCTTCCGCCCACTCGAGGGTATCGGGATCCGAGCGCTCACCGGCCAAGAACAACGAACGCAGAGTGCTCATGTCGTAATTGGCGAGCAACGAACCGTTCGGGTCTTCCTTCTTGATCGCTCGAAATGCAGTCGGTGCGGTGAACATGCAGTTCACGCCGTGATCCGCGATCACTCTCCAGAACGCACCGGCGTCGGGGGTTCCAACCGGCTTGCCTTCGTAGAGAATCGTGGTGTTCCCATTCAGGAGTGGGCCATAGACGATGTACGAATGGCCGACGACCCAGCCCACGTCGGACGCGGCCCAATACACTTCGCCCGGCTGAACGCCGTACACGCTCTGCATCGTCCACTGCAACGCGACGGCGTGACCGCCGTTGTCGCGCACGACGCCCTTCGGGACCCCGGTCGTTCCTGACGTATAGAGAATGTACAGGGGATCGGTCGCCATCACCGGCACACAGCCGTGTGGCTTTGCAGACGCGACCGCGTCCTGCCAGGAAACGTCGCGCCCTTCGGTTAGGTCACACTCGCAGCTTTCGCGTTGACGGATGATGCACGTTCGGGGCTTGTGCTTCGAGAGATCGATGGCTTGGTCGAGTAGGGGTTTGTATTCGATGACTCGAACGCCTTCGATGCCGCACGACGCCGAAACGATCGCTTTGGGCTCTGCGTCATCGATGCGCGTTGCGAGCTCCTGGGGAGCAAAACCGCCAAACACCACCGAGTGCACTGCGCCAAGGCGAGCGCATGCGAGCATCGCGATGACGGCCTCGGGGATCATCGGCATGTAGAGCAAAACGCGATCGCCCTTGGTAACGCCGTGCGATGCGAGCGCACCCGCAAAGAGCGCTACTTCGTCGCGAAGCTGTCGATACGTGTATGTTCGCCTCTGGTGGAGGACCGCGCTGTCATAGATGAGGGCGGCTTGGTTCCCGCGCTTCTCGACGTGCCGGTCGAGCGCATTGTAGCAAGTGTTGAGTTGCGCCCCGGGGAACCACCGGTAGAACGGGGGGTTGGAGCTATCGAGGACCTGTTCCCAGCGGGTGATCCAGTCGATTCCTTCTGCCACTTCGCCCCAAAACCCTTCGGGGTCTTCGAGCGAACGACGACGCATTTCCAGAGTTGCCGACATGATGAACTTCTCCGGCGCGGCAGAATACAGCGCCGCTTCCTCGAAAGGAAGCGTCATCGATGCAGCGGCTACGAACGCGGGTTGACTTCGCGGTTTAGCTAGGCAGTGTTTCCACAGGAGATTCGCCGATGAAGCCTAGAATTCCTTATCGCGGGAGCGTGTCGATTCTACTGGTGTGCCTGGTGTTTGGTTTGTTCCTGGTCGGTTGCAAAGCTAGCCAGCTCACGAGCAAAGGCACCGAGATCGTGCTGCTCTACGACGAGCCAGCAGGGTGTGAGAACCTAGGGGTCGTGATCGGTCGAGGTGGCGGCTTGACGGGCGCCTACTCGAAACCGAGCGTGATCCGTGAGTCCGCCGAGAACCAAGCGCGGAATGAGGCCGCGAAGAAAGGGGCGACGCATCTGTTCCTGCATCCGGAGCAGCTGGACCAGGGAGACGGGCGTGGACCGAGCGAGCAGGACACGGCGCCAGCGATGGCGCACGGCAGCGGCACCGGCTCGACCGTGACCGTGGCCGGGACCGCGTTCAAGTGCGCGCTCGATGCGCGGCCAGCAGAGACGGCCATGTCGATTCAGGGAGGCGGAGCTTTTGTGGCGGTGCAAGCACCGACGTCGATCTCGATGGCGCCACTTGGTCAGCTGAAGAGCATCACGGTGTTTCAGAGAGTACCGCTGCCATCGGGCACCGGGATGAGCGAAACCGAGGCGTTCAAGGTCGAGGATCCCGCCGAGATTCAGCAGGTCGTCAGCTCGCTGCAGCAGGTTGCGGAGGATCCGATGAAGTATATCCCTACGCACCGCGTGGAGTTTGTCGGCGAGCTTGGCGTTCAATCGCTGCTCTACGGGTTTGGATACCTGCAATACGCGGGCGGTGTCTACCGACTGACCAACGGTGATTTCGAACGCGTCCTTCAGCTCAGGGACGAGCCCGCAGGACCGGAGGTTGAGACCGAGGTTCCACCGGCCGAAACGCCAGCGGAGCCCGCGCCCGCTGAGGAGCCTACGGCCGACTGAGCCCGTTGATGAATCGACGGAGGTGACCAACCGCGTTGGGCATACTGGGGAGGAACCCCATGTGGCTGGTCGGATACCAGTGGATCTCGGGCTCGCCCCATCGATGCCACATCGCCCGGAGGACGTCGGCGTCGAAGAAGCGATCGTTCTCGGCGGCCAGGATCAGAATCCGGTCGGCAGGGATGACTGCCTCTAGCTCATCCCAGCCGATACTCGAGAAGAAGTCGCCGAATTCCCGTTGAGTCCAGCCAAACCGGGCGAGGTCCTTTCGCATGGCGCCGAGCACGGGGGCATCCCGCAGAAGCGCGCCCATATCCATATGTGCGATGAAGGGTGCGGCGAAATCAAAGCGCGGCTCGAGGCATGCCAGGGTCGCGGAAAAAGAGCCACCGAGCGACAAGCCAGCCAGGCCTACGGGGCTCGGTGACTCGTCGAGCATCAGCGAGAGAAGGGTGCGCGCATCGAGGATGGTTTGTCGCATCGCTTCGAAGCTTCGTACGACGTCGGCAGTCCAGAATCTCTCGCCGTCGTACGGGGAGCTCCGAGGTTTGCGTCGGCCATGGTAAGGCGGTTGGAGGTGAACGATCTCCACATCGAGCGTTCGTGCCATCGCGCCCAAGAGACCGTGCTCCTCGACCACTGTTTCTGGCTGCATATAGCCATGAATGTAGAGCAGGCGCGGGCGCCCCTCGGTCCCCTTCGGGCGTATTCGTCTCGCGTAGACCGTCTGGATGCGGCGGCTGCGGGCATGGTAGTGCTCGTTGACGAGTGGCTCGATCGGCTCGTGGAGCGAAGCGAAAGACAAATCCTCGTTCTCGAAGCCCGGCAGTGACCATCGGCGGCGCGTTCGAATTCGGGGAAGCCGGTCAGGCGCAGGGAAGAGCTCGTCCCGCGGGACGCCTTCGTATGCACGGAGGCGATCGAGCGTGTTGCGGGGACGCGAGCGCAGTAGCTGCAGTGGGCGCACGAGCACGCCCGCCATGTCATCGAGATTCGGCAAGCAAACCTTCCTTCACGAGGCAGTCGTAGCAGTCCCTCACCTAGGTGCTAAGGGACGCCTCGTGCATCGCGATTGGGCAGGGCCAGATTTCAGCAGCCCGCTCCAGCCGCCGGGTGGAATGATGATCTGGGTCTTCATTTTCATGGAGCTCCTCGCATTCGGGTTGGCCTTCGTCGTTTTTGCTGCATTGCGAGCCAGGAGCCTTGCGGTCTTCGAGTCGTCCCAAGCCGAGCTCAATCAAGCTCTGGCTTTGCTCAACACCGTGGTGCTGGTGACGAGCGGGTACTTCTTTTTCCCATTCTGTATTTGATTTGAGTGCCGCATGAAGAGCTTCATCATCAAAGAGGGGGCCGTCTGGCTTGCCCTGGTCGCGCTCACGGTGGTGGGCTTTTACAACGCCGGCATGAAGGGCCGCAGCGTTGCGTACCTCGTGCTCGCCATCGGGCTTGCGAAGTTCTTTTTGATCTTCTTCGACTTCATGGAGATGAAGCACGCCCATCGCGTGTGGCAGGCCTCGATGACGCTCTTCACGCTGGTTCTATTTGCAGCGATCTCCATCAGCTTCTGACACTTCCACGAGGATTTCCGCCGGCTTGGACTGGCAGCGCGTCGAGGATCGACCCAGACTCTGGCCGTGGCTGGAAACCAGACTCGAATCCTCCTTCTCGAAGGCATTCACGAGGCCGCGGTCGAGAGCTTTGCTGCCGCCGGGTACAGCCAGGTAGAACGCCTCACGCATTCCCTCACGGGCTCGGATCTAACTGATGCCATCGACGACGTTGATCTAATCGGCATCCGCTCGCGCACCCAAATCGACGCCACGGTTCTCGGCGCCGCGAAGAAGCTCAAAGCCATCGGCTGCTTTTGCATTGGCACCAACCAGGTCGATTTGGATTCGGCGCGCCGAATGGGCATCCCCGTGTTCAATGCTCCTTTTTCCAACACCCGCAGCGTCGCCGAGCTTGCGATCGCCGACATCATTCTGCTGATGCGGGGGATTCCAGAGAAGTCCGCTCGGGCGCACCGCGGCGAATGGGCGAAGACCGCACGGCATGCATACGAAGTTCGCGGAAAGTGCTTGGGCATCGTGGGCTATGGTCGAATCGGGAGCCAGCTCGGGATCCTCGCGGAGGGGCTCGGGATGCGCGTCCTGTACTACGACATCGAGCACAAGCTCCCCCTTGGGAACGCCGCGGCAGTGAATAGCCTCCAAGAGCTGTTCGCGGAGGCTGACGTCGTCAGCCTGCACGTGCCCGAGACGCCGGTGACTCGCAATATCATCGACGCTGATGCGATGAAGGCGATGCGTCCAGGGTCGCTTTTGATCAACGCGGCTCGGGGCAGCGTCGTCGATATCGAAGCGCTGGCTTTGGCGCTCGAGACCGGGCACATCGGCGGCGCCGCAATCGACGTCTTCCCGGTCGAACCAAAATCCAACCAAGAGACGTTCGAGTCGCCGCTTCGAGAGTTCGACAACGTCATCCTCACCCCCCACATCGGCGGGGCCACCGAAGAAGCACAGTACAACATCGCCCGCGAGGTCGTCGCGAAGCTAGTCAGGTACAACGACAACGGCTCCACCGTGTCGGCGGTAAACTTCCCCCAGGTCACCATTCCGGATCACGAGAATCACCGCCGTATCCTGCACATCCACAAGAACGAACCAGGAGTGATGGAGCAGATCAACCGTGTTTTCTCGAGGCGCGGGGTCAACGTGGCGGCCCAGTACCTCGAGACCCAAGCCGACGTCGGCTACGTCGTCATGGACATCGAGCTCGACGACGCGGGCCCATTGCTGGACGAGCTCAGAGCCATTTCAGCGACCATCCGCGTGCGCCTGCTGCACTGACGCTAGACCGCCGCGAAGAAGTCGAACTACCAGACATGCACGTTTGTGATCCGCGGGTGCATCTCGGACACGCGCTCGGGCCAAGTCATGTAGCTCTTGGGGTATCGGGCCTGCATCGCTACCGGACGTCGGTTGCGGCGGTGGCGAGGTCTTCCTCGTCGACTTGGGCTTCATCGACCCAGGCCATGAACACGGTGTACCCAAGCGAGAGAATCACCGCGCCGACGAACAGCCCCAGGATACCTCCGGCCATGAAGCCTCCCAGGGAGCCCATGAAGAGGACCAGCATCGGCACGGACGAGCCATGGCCCATTAGTAGCGGTTTGAGCACATTGTCGCTGAGGCCAATCAACACCGCCCAGATGGTGAACAGGACGCCAGTCACGGTAGAGCTCGCCGAAAACACGTAAAGAATGACTGGGATCAAGACGAGCAAGGAGGGGAGCTGCATGATCGCCAAGATCAAGATCATCAGTGTCCACAGGCCCGCCGCAGGGACGTCGACGACCAGCATGCCTAGGCCGGCGAGAAGCGCCTGGATCACGGCCACGCCGAGAACTCCACGCGTCACGCTTCGCACGCTCGACGCAGCGAGCTCCGCCATCTGTGGTCCCCGCTCTCCGGCGATCATGAAAGCCACGTTGCGAGCCAGTCGCGCGGCGCGCTCCCCATGGGGCAAGAGCACGCCCGCGATGAAGATCGCGACGACGAACATCAGGAGACCCAGCCCCAGGTCGCCCACCGTGGACACCAGCCATACGCCGACGTCCTTGAAGTAGGGGGCAAGCTTGACCAGCACGGACTCGAGATTCTGAGACGCGCCTAGCCAGAGCGCGTGCAGGCGCTCGCCGATCAGCGGCCATTCGGCGACGTCCTCCGGCGGCGGGGGAACCCTGATCTCATCGTGGATGAGGTCGCTGGATACGTCTGCCGTCGAGTCAACCAAGCTCCCGCCGAGCGCGATCGTTGGAGTGATCAGCACCAGCAGGGCGATGACGACCAACAGCGCGGCGGCGAGCTTGGGTCGACCTCCGAGCGCGCGCGTGAGCTTGGCGTACGGGGTCTGCACCGCAATGGCGATCACGACGCCGCCAAGGATGGGGTTGATGAACGGGCCCAGGATCCTCAGGCACCAGAACACCAACAGTGCGAGAAGGCTCAACCGCACGGCCGCCTGCATCACGCGTTTGTCGAAATCGCGATCGTCTTTGGTCTGTTTGCTCGCCGTCATTCGACTAGTTCCCGCCGACCCAGAGCAGAGCTTCGTCCCGCCCGCTCATCGAGAATGCGCGAACCTCAGCGTCTACGAATCGCGATGCGATGCGCGGCATGGCCGACACCAGTCGGTCGCTGGTGACCATCGCGACGCGTCGAATCTTCGTGTGGTGGTCCCGCACGAAACGCAGGTGTGAGCTCAGTGCTGAGAAATCGTCACAGCCAGGGAAGTGCTCCGCAACGATCATCAAACCGTTGAGCTCGCCGGCTTTCTCGATATACGGGTCGACCTCTGCGCTCAGGCGCTCGAAGTCGGCGGCTTCGAGCTCACCCTTGGGCTGCAGAATCAAGACGCCGTTGTCCTCGATGAGCTCGAATGACAGGTGCCCCTCAGAGGGCGGTTCCGAGATCCACTGACGAGCGTCCTCGAAGTCGTCGTCATCGAACACCCGAACCTCGCCAGGGATGGCAAAGCCAAACGCCTTGATCATCTTCTCGATCCAGTCGATGTCCGTTACCACCGCGACGCGCTCGAACGAGGTGAGGTGCTTCATGCCCACCTTCGCGTCTTCCCATGCGGCGCCGCCGGTATAGCCTTTGAAGTCATCCCCGATGACGTAGAGCAGTCGCACCTTCTTGTGCTTGGTGAGTTGCTCTTCGATGGCCGGAACCAGGACGGTTTTGTAGTCATCCGCAGTGACTTCGCCGCTTGCTTTGAGCCCAAGCACTCGCTCGGGAAGGTCGGTCATCACTTCGATCATGGGGAGCTCCTCATTGATGGCCCGCGCCGGTGGCGCCCGGCGGGAAGTATGGCATGTTGGCGCCCGCATCATGACCGACAAGATTACGGTAAACAAAGTAGTTTCTCTCTCATACACCCTGCGCGACGATGACGGTGAGGTCATCGATCAGTCCGAGGACGGAAGCCCGCTCCTCTACCTGCACGGCGCCCAGAACATCGTTCCCGGTCTCGAGGAGCAGCTCGAGGGCGTGGCCGAGGGAGAGTCGGTCAACGCCACCGTGTCTCCCGAGAAAGGGTACGGCCCTCGGATCGGCGAGTCTCAGGAAGTTCCGCGCAACTTGTTTCCTGCCGACGCCGAGCTAGTGGCCGGCATGCAGGTCGTCGCGCACGATGACGAGGGCCGGCAGATCCCGTTTTTCATTACGGGCATCACCGAAGACACGATCACGGTCGATCCGAACCATCCGCTTGCAGGCGAGACCCTGCACTTCGAGGTGACGGTCGACTCACTCCGAGACGCGACCGAAGAGGAGATCGCCCACGGCCACCCGCACGGCCCCGGTGGTCACCACCACTAAGCACGCTCCGCGTCAGAAGAGGAACTGGAGCTGCAGGTTGAACCGGAAAGCATTCCGCCGTCCGGCTTCCCAGCGCTGCGCCATCCAGGCCGCTTCCGCGACGACCTTGAGGCTGTTGCCGATGATGTGCGAGGTACCCGCTAGCGCCAGCTCGTTGTTGGTGCTCTGCTCGCCGTTCTGACCGTATTGCTCCTGCGCAGCCGCGATGTCGGCCGGGTCGGTGGCAGCCGCGATCTGAGCCTCACCATAGCTCCTGGCGTCGCTTCGGAGCCACGGCGTGAGGTACGTCATGCTGTACCGCAGCGCGAGCTCCCACACCAGAGAGAACCGATAGCCGGTCTCCGCCATGAATCCCATCGGGCCATAGCGGATCTTCTCTCCTTCCCATGGCTGGTACCAAGCTAGATAACTGACCACGTTCATGTGGATGTGGCGGATCTTTCCGAGCCACTCCACAGAGAGCCGCAGGCCGAGGTCCTGCGTGGCCTTGGGGCGCGCGTCCCAAGCGATGCCGAGGCCCAGGCTGTGCCGAAGCTCTTTGCTTCCAGTCACGTCGCTGTTGGTGTCGGTGTTGATCGTTCCAAAGTTCTTGGCGGCACGGGCGGCGAGCTCGGGATGAAACTCGCTCACCACTTCCCCGAATCCGAAGTCCGACGCGTTTCTGGGCACTTCTCCGTACACCTCGGTGATGCCGACGGCATGAGCGGCGCGCGCATTGGTTCCGCTGAAGATACCGATGGCGTATTCCGCCTTGAGAAAGCCTCCGATGCCCAACATTTCCGCCCCGACCTGCCGTTCCGAGCCGAACATTCGGGTGGTGGGCGCCCAGTCGACGAGAGAAAGGGCGGCAAAGGACTGAGCGCGGTAGCGGTCGTAAGGGATCTTGAACTGACCGACGCGGAACGTCGCGAACTTGAAGCGCGTGAACGCAAACCACATGTCGATGAGCTCGAATGCGCTCGGCGTCATGTTGATTTGGAAGCGGCTTCGGATCCGTCCGTCGATGAACGAGCTCGACAGGGTGGTTCGGATTCTGCGAAATTGGAGGGTCTCGGACGAGTCTTTCGGGAATCCTGCGGTTGCGAATTGCTGGTCGTACTCGAACTCCAGCTGCGTCGCGAACCCGACTCCGATCCAATCGTCCGTCTTTCCGATCTTGATTCGAACCGGCCCGAGACGCATCGGGAGCCTCCGGTCTTCCGGAACGTCCACCTCTGCTTCGGCAAGCGAGGTGGTACTCGGCTCGGCGGAGAGAGCGTCGCCGACGTCATCGTCGACGTCCTCGCCGATCGAACCACTTTCCCTTGCGACGGTGAGAGTGCCCTTCTTTCGCTGCGCCTTCTCCTCTTCTTTGTCGAGTTGAGCTTCGATGCAATCGAGGTCGCACTCCCCCGGAGGGATTTCGTCTTCGTCCTCCGCTGCCTCTTTACCTTCGACCTTGGCCGCGGGCTCCTGCTTGGTCTCGGTGAGCGACGGCTCTCCACCGAGCTGCTCGTTATCCTCCCGATCGCCCTTGGGCTTCACGAGGCGAGGGTGCTTGTCCTCGGCTTCCTGTTCGGGCGCACCGGCGTCCTCTGCCGGCTGGGCGCCCGCATCGGACTCTTGCGCAAGCCCGGCAGACGCACTCCCGAGGACCATGACCACGAGGATCGATCGTACACAGGAGCGCATCCACCTTAGGATGCCAGCCAGTTAGCCCTTAGGACTAGTTTTTGAGTTGAAGTATCGATTTCAGCGATGAAACAAGAACGGGGCCGAGCCCGTCAAGAGCCGACCCCGTTCTCAGTATCTCGCCTCGACGGCTTAGTTCGTACTGACCTCGGTCACCGAGATCGTCTCCGCCTCGACGTCCTCGGGGCAGAACGGCATGTCGTTCCAGCCCTTGTCCGAGTAAAGCTGGGTCATGTCGGCGTAGTGCGGGGACGCGGGGTTCTGCGACTGCGAGTACGTCAGCACCGCAAAGGCATCCGGGCACTGGGTTTCGTCCCAGGTGACCGTGTGGATGTAGCTGTTACCGGCGGGGATGTTCGAGTACCCCTCGCCGTCGACTAGCCGAGAGCCGATCACACTGAATGTGGACTGCCCGCTGCCACCATGGATAGGAGTCTTCCCAACGCCATCTCCGGTGAACCGGAACTGTGCTTCGCCCCAAGGCAGGTCGAGTGCGACCCCCGCCGTAACGAGCCGGTCGACAGCGCCGCCTATCGAGCAGAGAACTCGCTCGACGACGGCCGGGTCATCGACATTGAGCGTATTGGGTGTGTTCACCGGGTCCGTCGCGTCGAACGGAACAGCCCAAAGGTCGGGCGTGTTTCGGACGCGTGCCCAGAACTCTCTCCAGACCGAAGACCCCATGCTATCGAGGTTGTAAAGCCCATCCCAGTTGTCGATGATGCTGCACGCCGTGGCCGCGACGGCCGGATTCTCGCTATATGGCGGTTCGCCTTCCTCTGTTCCGTTGCAGTCGCCCGAACTCCAATCGGTTACCTCGTCGCAGAGCGTGACGACATCCGTGCGGGTTAGCTGTTCGGCGATGTCCATGTTGCTATAGAGCATGTCTTGTAAGAGCGCGAGGTTGTATCCGGGCGTTTCGCTCTTGCCATCGCTGGCAGCCATGCGTGCCTCGGCCTGGGCGAAGCCTTGCCTGGTACGCAGCGTCTGCTCATAGTCCTCACGTCCAATCATGACCGAGAAACCGGTTGTCAAGTCGTCGGGGTTGCTGAGCCAGTAGCTGTCATTCGAGTTGCCTACGTATTCCCGGTTTCGGAGCTTCGGCAGGTTTGCGTAGCCGAAAATCCCGTCCTCTGGAGCGTCTGCGTCACTCCCCCACTCGCATTCGCTCTTGGAGCCATTGAGCGCCGCGGCGGCCCCGGTGTCGTTGATCTGCATCGAGATGAACTGGTCATTGCAGGCGTTCAGCTTTTCGGTCGAGATGTGGGGTACGACGGAGACGTCCGCATAGAGCGCTTCTCCAGCTCGGTCGGCGGCGATCGTGTTGGTCCACGGGTTGCCGATGATCTTCAACGCTTCTTCGATATCGTCGATCGATTGGGACTTGTCCATCGCTTCCCAGTAGCTAATCGCCCGGTTGTTCGTGAGGTTTGCGTCTCGGTAGGTGAGCAGCGTGTCCGTGAGGGTCGGCCATCCGCCGATGACCTCACTGAGCGCACCGCCGTCAAAGACCGGCCCGTAGTGTGTGAAATAGATGCTGTCCGTCTGTTCTTCGACGGTACCGTCTCCCAGCAACACCTCGATCGTGACGGGCACCTCCTCGATGTCGCGCTCCTCGTCGTCGTAGACGTATTTCATCGGATCGCCTTCGACCAGCGTCACTTCGTAGATCGAGAAGCGCTTTCCGGTCGACACCGTGTGGGACCACGCCACGTTCCGATTGAAACCGATGAGGACGATCGGAAGACCGGTGATGGTCGCTCCCATCGCGTCGAACTCGTCTTCGATCGTGAGGTGGAGCATGTAGAACCGAAGGTTTCCTCGCCACGGAAAGTGGGGGTTGCCCAGTTGAAGGCCAAACTCGGTCTGAGAGCTGTTCGAGCCGATGCCGTATCCATTGCTGCCCATCTCGGTGATGGGCGGTAGCGGGTTGCGGACAGTGAAAGGGGTGCTCTCTTGCGGCAGCAATTCGGCCATCGACTGGGTGGGCGGATCGGCCGCCATGATTGCGCCCGTGAGATTGTTCGTGCTTCCCTGCAAAATCAACTTGCGGATCACCTTGCCCATGTCGAGTTGGGTGATCGGGCGAACCCACTCCGCGCTGCGACACTCCTCCGGTAACTTGTCGATGCCGGTGTCCTCCAAAAACTGGTTGAAACCCGCCGCATAACCGGCGAGTGCCTCGAGCAGGTCGTCGCTCACGCCTTGGAACAGCCCCTCCTCGATCATCTCGTCCGAGTTGAAAAAGGTGTAGACGTAGTCTGCCGAGGGATCGCCTTCTTCCGCGCCGAAGTAACGCGCGGTCTCCCCGTTCGCGGCGACGATCTCTCGCATGAGCAGGCAGACGTTGTCCTGCGCGTACGCATACCCGACGCCAAATCCGAGGTCACCGTAGTTGTCCGTCGTGATGTGCGGAACTCCGTACGTCGTACGAACGATCGTAGCGCTGTAACTCCGTTCGCCGCCGCCATCGGAACTGCTGCACCCCGTCGCGGTGATCACCCCGCACAACCCGATCAAAGTCATCAAACGCGTCATCTGTCTCTCCCGGTCCCTGCCCGACATTCCGCAATGAAGTGGCGCGCATCCTAACAGGAGATCCGTGGCCGCAGTAGTCGCTTCTTTGAGGCGCTATCGGCCGAGGCGATGCTTGATGATGCCAGGCAAGCTCCGAGCGATATCGCCGATCACCTTTGCCCAGCTAAATCGGTCCACCCACTCGGTGACGAGGCCATCTCTCACGCGGAATTCACCCTGAACTGGCAGTTCCATCGACATTCCGCCCCCTTCGACGATGTCGAGACGGTCCGTATACACGACGCCGTCCCCACGCTCGTGGATGTCGAAAAACTCCACCTCGAAGCGGGTGGTCTCTTTGAACATCCCGAGAAGCATCTTCTCAAACCGTTCCTTGTTGGTGGCGGTCTTCCACGGAACGTTGATCCACTGGATATCGGGAGCCGCAAGCGCGAGCGCCCCATCAAAATCCAGCCGCTCCAGCGCGGCGATAAACGACTGCACAACCTCCTGGGAAGAGGGCTCCGAGGTACCGTCGGCAATGGGCGTGGGATCAGCGTCTGAGGACATGCCCCAACCATAAACCAATTGTCCTCCAAGAAAAGGGGTCAGACCCCTTTATGAAAGGGTTAAGAGGTTCTCACTCCCGCGCCGTTCGTGATAATGCATTCGCCCATGAGGCTTCCCGCGCGCTCCCGAGTCGCGAGCTCGGTGTTCGTTCCTACGCTCGTGCTCGTCACGGCATGCGCCCATATTCCGGAACGCTCCCCGCTCCCCATGGAGCACATCGACGACGCCCAGGTGTTGGGCATTCCGAGAGTCCGTATGTGGGGCGATGAGGCTCCGCCTTGGGAGCACCACTGGATGGAGAAGAGCAGGACCGAGATCAAGGAACGCTACTCCGGGATCTACGGTCGCCATCATACGTACCTCGCGATCTCTGGCGGCGGCGAGAACGGCGCCTTTGCGGCCGGACTCCTTCTCGGCTGGACGGCGGCCGGCAACCGGCCGGAGTTCACTGCAGTGACCGGCATTAGCGCAGGAGCGCTCGTTGCGCCGTTTGCGTTCCTTGGACCGGAGTACGACGATGTGCTGCAGATCGTCTCCTCGAAGCTCAAGCCGGACGACGTGTACAAGAAGCG
>CALJYC010000111.1 GCA_937984275.1 uncultured bacterium
CTTCGAGCTGCGCATGGATGTGACGGGACTGGTCCGCGAAGGTCTTGATCTGCTTGCTCTCGCTCATGTCGGCGTTGCGAACACGATCGAGCAGGTCGGCCTTGGCCTCTTCGAGCTTGTCCTTCGTTACGAGCATCGCCACCATCGCGTCGCGCTCGTACTCCTTCATGCTCTCCTCGACCTGGCCCTCGAGGATGTCGAGCACTCGCTGCCGGTTCGGGCCGTCACTGAGGTGCTGCATCATGTTGTCGGCGTTCAGCACCTTATCGGCGATGACGTCAGCAAAGGAGGTTGCTACCTCGCGCTGCCGCTTGATGAAGACACCCTGGATTCGAAACGGCCCAACCTGCTTGGGCTCTTTGGGCTCGAAGATGAGGTTGAGCGCCAGCCAGTTCGTGATGTAACCGACGAGGAAACCAGCAGCAGGAAGCACCCAACCGGCTGGATACAGTATCCAGACGAACATCTGGATGACGCCGAAGAGGAAGCCGAACCAGAGGCCGGAGCGCTCGATGAACTTGAACTCCGGCCCTGCGATCTGGACCAGCACGCGGCCTAGCAGCGCCCGATCCTCGAGCATGGCCTCGCGCACGACGGCGTCGATGTCGATAAAGTCACCGGCTTCCTTGCCCATGCGGTCGAGGATTTCCACGGTCACGCGGCGCACGTTTCGCCGCACGAGCATGTTGATGTACTCGCGGAGCTTCTCCCGAGCACGCGCCCAGGAATCAGGTGCGATGTTCGTCGAGAACTCGCGAATGATCTCCTGCGCGACGTCTTCGACGACCTTATCGAGCTCTTCGTTGTCGTCGTGATCGATGCCCGCGAAGATGCCCTCCATGTCGACCAGCTTGTCGCGGATGAGCACGCTGAAGCTCTGCGACATTTCCTCGGTGTTCTTCGGGATGACGCCCTGCCAACCAAGCAGCGGCGGGATCCCGACGAACTCGACGGGGTAGAGAGTCGCTTTGACGGCGAGCCAGTTCGTAAACCAGCCGATGAACCCCGCAATGAACGGGATCAAGAGAACCAGGGGATTGAAGTCGTCCATGTGGTTTTGTGCTGGCTATTCCGCCGCTTCTTCTTTCGCTCCGCCGAGCTTTTCCATCACGACGCGCGCGCCGTTCAACCCAGGCAAGCAGGTCACACCGGGGCCGGGGTGACAAGCGCCGCCCGCCATGTACAGGTTCTCGAGCGGCGTCTCGTGGCCACCGTCCCAACCTGGGACGGGTCGATCACCGAACATCTGCCCCGGATGCAGAAGACCCATCGAGAAGTCACCCTCGGTCGCGTTGAAAGCCTTCTCGAAGTACTGCTGGGTGAAGACGACCTGGTCCATGATCAGGTCTCGGAAGTCGGGGATGACCTTTTCCATCTGGGTGATCATCCGTTCGACCATCAGATTCTTCATCTCGTTGTGCTTGCCGGCAGGAATGTCTGTCGGGAAATAGTGCGAGAACATGGTGCAGGTATGCGTGCCGTCGTCTGGCGAGAGGCTCGAGTCGAGCTGCGACGGGAAGTAGCAGTACACCGCGGGGTCGTCGGCGACGTGACCCGCCCTCGACTGCTGCCATGCGCGGTGAAGCTGCTCGGGAGACTTGATGTACGCGACAAGCCAGCTCTGCACGGTCCCGTTCACGAACGCGAGCTGCTTCGTGAAGGTCGGCAGACGCTTGATGGTCATGTGGACCTGCACATAGCCGTTGGCGTACTCGATGTCGTCCACGGCGTTGCTGAAGTCCGTGGGCAAACTGCCCGGCTCGCAGAGCGATCCGAACGTCATCTTCGAATCGAGAGTTGAAATGACGGCCTTCGAACGGATCTCCTGTCCGTCCTTCATGCGGACCCCGGTGACTGCGCCGTCTTCGGTGATGAACTGGTCGACGATGGCCTTGAAGCGCACCTCGCCGCCGTAACGCTCGAACACCTTCTGGAGCGTGGAGGAGACGGTGCCGATGCCCCCCTTGGGGATCTTGAAATCGTAGGTGTCGCCGGCCGTGTAGTGGTACGACATCGACAGAGCGCTGCCCTTGGTGAAGGGGCCCATGTGCGTGCCGTCGATGGCCGAGGCGGAAAGCGAGCCCTGGATCGTGCCGTGCTTGCCCGACTCCTTGAAGAACTCGCGGATCACTTCGATGGCGCTTCCGTAACTGAGCTTGGAGAGGGCCCGTCGCGTCTTCTCGTCCGGCGCCATGGCGATGATCTCCTCCAACGTGGGAGGAGCCTCGTGCATGTACTTCTCGAACATCTCTTTGAAGGTTGCGAAGAAGGAGCCGAGGCTGTTGAAACCATCGAGTGCTTCGATGCCGTGGTCCTCGGCCAGATGGTTCGCGAGGTCGATCGGGTCGGTGTAGCCGATGAAGGGAGTGTCACCCTCATCACCAAACACGGTGAACGAGCTCTCCGGACGAATGAGCTCGAAACCCTCTTTGTCCATCTCGAGGTACTTGATCAGCTCCTCTCGGAAGATGAGGAGCGCCCAAGCGCCGACGCTGTGCTTGTAACCCTTGAAGAGCTCTTTGGTTGCAGCTTGTCCGCCGGGCCAGTTGGTCTTCTCGAGGATGAGGACCTTCTTACCAGCGCGCTGGAGCTCGACTCCGGCGGTGAGGCCGTTGTGGCCCGCGCCCACGATGATTACGTCATACTCGGACATCGATATGTTCCTTTTTCGTCAGCTGGCCTTCGCACGAAAGTGCGAGGTGTCGGGGGTGAGAGTAAGGGATCTGTCTGAATGGATCTTCTGCGCTCGCTCGAAAAGTGTCTCTTCGGTTTCGACGCGCTCGGGGTCCTGGACGCAGGCTTCCGGCGGGCAGGCAGCCGCGCACATCTGCTCGTCGTGGTGCCCGACACATTCGGTACAAAGCATGGGATCGATGACGAAGATCTCCTCCCCCATCGAAATCGCGCCATTGGGGCACTCGTCTTCGCAAGCCCCGCAGTTAATGCAGTCGTCTATGATAGTCGTTGCCATATCGAGCCTCTGAGAGTGACGCAGTCCAAGCTACGAATAGAGGGGTAACACAGCATGAGACAACACACAAGAGTTGTTTCATGTTTCTTTCCGGATTTCATTGAGCGATCGTCGCGCTGGACACAAAACCATGTAACATCAAGTGCTTACGCTGGACTAGGCCAATGCTGCGCCAGGTTCTTGTACCCTAAGCAGCAGGATCATCGGACCTCGACGCAATGAAGTACGCCAAGCCCTATCTCCTGTTCACCGTGCTCGTCTGGTTGCCATGGGGCTTGCTGTGCATATTCGACGTCACCGTGATCGCCGACATCATTGGCGTTGTTGGCGTCACACCCAGCGGCAACAGCGATCTGCGAGCCATGTACGGCGGGGTGCAAACCGCGGTGGGCTTGATAGCCGCGTTGGCTCTGTACGACGCACGGTTCTTCCCCAACCTGCTGTTCACTCTAGCGTTCGTCGGGAGTTGTCTGGCCTTGAGTCGGACGTATGGCCTGTTCGCCGACGACAGCAGCACGGGATACACCTGGGGCGTCTTGGCCTACGAGTACTTCGCAGCCATTTCCTCAGTGCTGTGGCTGCGAGTTCTGGCTCGCCTACCCAAATAGCCACTTCACCATGAGGTCGGCAGCGCGACGTACCGAAGCGGTTTTGGGCGCAGCTCAGTAGAAGTGAACGTCGGACTGCATGCCGCGTTCGCCGGGATGCATCGACAGCTCCGTCACGAAGTCGGGCTCGAAGCCTTCAGCCAGATTCGGCTCGATGCGCTGGACGATGGTGCCGAGGATCATTCGCATCTCCATCATGGCGAACTGCTTGCCGAGGCACACGCGTGGGCCGCCCGCGAACGGGACGTATGCGCCGCGGGGAAGGCTCCGCTCGAACTCGCGCGTCCAGCGCTCGGGCCGGAACTCCATCGGGTTATCGTAGTACTTGGGGTTACGCCCGGCAGCGATGTGGCTGATGGTGATGGTCTGCCCCTTCTTGATCTGGTAGCCCTCGATGACGAGGTCCCGCTGCGCCTGGCGAGCGTACGCCCACACCGAGGGATAGAGTCTGAGCGATTCCTTCACCACCATCTCGAGGTACGGGAGGTTGGGCAGATCCTCGACTGCAGCCCGCCGGCCGTTCAGGACCTGGCCGAGCTCCTCGCGCATCTTGGCTACCTTGTCCGGGTTCTTGGCGAGCAGGTACCAGGTCCAGGTCAACGCGTGGGCTGTCGTCTCGTGGCCCGCAAATATCAGCGTCATCGCTTCATCGCGAAGCTGCTTGTCGGACATGCCGCCCTGTTCGTCCTCGACGAACACCATGTGCGAGAAGAGGTCGCCGCGGTCCGTCTGATACGTCCGTCGCTCTTCGTGCACGCGCCTGATGATCTCCTCGATCTTCGCGATTGCGCGATTCTTGCGCCGACTCTCGGCGGTGGGCCACCAGTCGGGGCGCGGAATCATTTTGTCGGCATCGGTGACCAAGATCTTGCTGATGTCCGCCAGGGCGTCCCGGATCGTCTCGGAGTCACCCTCACCAATGTCGATGTCGAACAACGTGTCGGCGACGACCTCGAGGGCGAGCGCGTTGAGCTCGAGTCGCATGTCCCTGCGCTCGCCTTCCTTCCAACGATCGAGCATTCGCTCGGTGAAATCGACCATCGTCGATGCGTAGGCGTCCACGCGCTTCTTGTGGAAGCCCGGTAGGATCAGCTTGTGTTGACGCTTCCATGACTCGCCATCGTTGGGAACGAGGCCTTCGCCCAGAAACGGCTTCCACATCCGCTTGATGTAGTCCGGCTTGTAGAAGTCGGCCCAGTAGGTGACGTTGATCGCATTCACGACCGCCGGGTCCCGCACGAACAGGAGATCGCGGATCAGCGCACGGGAGATGAATACGTCGCCGTATTCCGCGTGGCCATCGATCAAGAACTGTCCCCGTTCGCCAGCCAGCTCGAGGGCGCATCCCCAAAACCAATGCCCCTTCATTCGAGGGATCGGTCTAGTCGGAACTGAGCTGGGGCTGGCCTGCGCTGCAGCTTCTGCGGTCACGGACCCGTTGTAGGCGTAAGGACCCGCGGGTCGCAAGGCAAGATCATTGCGGACTCAGAGTGGCGACGAAGCCGCCGTCGGGCGGAACAGTGCTCGGAATTCGGGTGAAGGCTTTACGCCTGCCGCGAGGCAAACTATACGCGTCCCATGAAGAAATTTGCTCTTGGGGTGTCCTTGCTCGTTAGCTTGGGCGTATCAATGATTGGTTGCGGTGACAGCAGCAATGGGGGGTGCCCCACGGGCAAAGTCGCGTGCGACGGCGATTGCGTCGACGAAATCCTGCCGACGCTTACATCGATCCAAAGCGAGGTGTTCGACGTCAGCTGCGCCGCAAGCAAGTGCCACGACAACGATCTTCCGGAGGCGATGCTTGACCTGAGCACCGTTACACAGTCGGAGTTGAACCTCGTCGACATCAACTCCGTGCAGGTTCCGTCGAGCCTTCGCGTCGCACCGACCGACAGCGCCGCGTCGTATCTCATGAACAAACTCTTGGGGGTCGACATGGCTGCCGGCACGACACGGATGCCGCAGCTCGACGCCGACGGGTTGTGCTCCCCAAAGATCGAAGCGATCCGCCGTTGGATTGACGACGGCGCACCCGTCAACTGACACACCGGAGAGGGGCGACGCCGTGGAGATGGAGTACCGGCGACTGGGCAACGCGGGCCTCAAGGTCAGCGTGCTGTCGTTCGGCTCCTGGGTGACGTTCCACAATCAGCTCGGCCATGAGAACGCCTT
>CALJYC010000112.1 GCA_937984275.1 uncultured bacterium
TGCTGAGCGTGGCTGCCTGGATGAAGTACAGTTTCTTCAAGTCCTATGACTGGGAATGGTTCAAGAAGGTTGGCGGTTATCTGACCCGCGAACATGTGCGTGCGGGCTTCATCAATGCCGGCGAAAAGGTCTGGTACTGGTTTCTGTTCCTCGCTGGCGTCGTCGTGGTGGTCTCGGGCCTCTTCCTGCTTACACCGAATTTCGAATGGACACGTTCCACCATGCAGGTGTCCAGTCTATTCCATATCGCTTCCGGGATCGGTCTGATCTGCTTCTCTTTCGTGCATATCTACATGGCAACCATCGGCAACGAGGGAACGTTCGAAGCCATGGTCGGCGGCGAAGTCGACGAGCGCTGGGCGCAACTGCACCATGACGCCTGGTACGAGGAAGTCGTGGCTCAGCAGGGGTCCAGCGGAGCCAAAACGGAGAGCACAGCAGGCTAAGCACCTTGGCGCTGTCTCGGACACGATGCTGGCTGGCCATCGTTGCGCTCGCTAGCGCCAGCAGCGCGCTCGCCCAAGCTCCGGATGCTGGTGCACCAAAGCAGGAAGCAAAGAAAGAACGCCCACGGCTGATCAAAACCGACGGCCAACACGAAGACAACGAGCAGCTCGGTGGAGAGCCATCGCTCACCGAAACCAAGCAGGAGCCTGCGGCCCGCGTAGACGGGGAGGGGAGCTCGGAGGAGTGCGATCTCGATTGCATCGAGGCTCAACTCGACAAACAGGACGCGGAGGCACAGCAGAAGAAGGGCACCCTCGAGGTCGCTCGGGAAAGCGGTTCGATCGGTCAAGAGGTGCGGGATGACGAGGGAGACGCGCTCGCGGCCGAGCCGAGCACGACGCAGCTCGACGAAGCGGCCCTGCCTGAAGATCGAAAGCTACCCACGCGCCTTGGCCCGGTGCGAATCCGCGTTGGAAAGACGGAGGACTGGATTGGAATCGGCTTCGCCGCGCAGCTGGAGTTCGAATACGATCAGCAATTCGAGAGCGCAGGGTTCGAGAAGCAGTCGAGGGAGTTGCTCGAGTTTCGCCGTATCCGGTTCACGCTTTCGAGCTCCTTCATCGAAGGCCGTATCCGAAGCCGCTTTCAGATCAACCTGACGCCGAGCTCCTTCGACCTGATCGACATGTGGTTTGCGTTCACGCGGTTCAAGTTTGCGGCGTTCCGCGTCGGGCAGTTCAAGATCCCGTTCGACCGATATCGCGCGACATCCTATGCGGCGCTCTCGTTCATCGACTGGCCGCCAACCACCCGAATGTTCGGGTCCGAGCGTCAAATCGGAGCCGAGATGTTCGCGCGCAGTTTTCGGGATCTGGAATATGCCTTCGGCGTCTTCAACGGGACCAATGTGCGCGCCGCTCATGGAGTCGGCATCACCGAGGTGTACGGCGAAAAGCCTCGAAACCGATCGGACATCGGCTTTGGAGAGGTCGTGAGCGAGTTTCATCCCGAGCTCACGGGCCGGTTCGCCAAGAACTTCGGAAAGATCAACACCGACGCCAACAGCGATTTGTTGGGCACCAAAGAGCTGCGGCATAGCCTGGGTGCAGGCTTCTCATGGGATGCGCGACCCAACCCAATCGAGGATCTGGACCTGCGGTTTTCCCTCGAGTGGCTCGGCAAGATCAGCGGGGTCCACATGAACGCCATCAGCTACGTCGCTTGGTACGAGCCGTGGGAGGGAGGCAAAATCCGCTTCGGTCCGATCGGGTTCATGGGCGAGGTCGGCTATCGCTTCTCGCTCACCTGGGAGCTCGCGCTTCGGTACAGCATCACGTACCTCACGCCCTGGCTCCGAAGCGACGCCAGGAGCTATGGCGACTCTCAGATCGACAACGCCACCGATCCCGCCGACATGCTGGCCCTGGAGGAGCAATACGGCCGCAACGGCGATCAGACCACCAATGGTGAGCTCGTGGCGGCGGGCACGGCACACATCATCGGAAACAGCCTCAGGGTCGTCGCGCAGACCGCATGGTTGACGCAGCTCTGGAACACCGGTGTGCGAAACGGCATTAAGTTCAACCTGCAGCTCCAGCTGCTGTTCTGAAACCCGGGACCGACAGACTCAGCCGAGCGCTGCGCGTCAATCGCTCAGTCCATCGCTCGATCGTAGCACCATGGTCCCCGCCGTCACGACGGCTCGCGCTTGCGTCGTTCCTCCATGAAGCGTTTCCTTTCCAGGCGGGCAGCTGCAACGGTTTTCACGGCTTCTTCGATTCTCGGGCCGAGCGCCACGTTGGCTTGGTTGAGGCGGTCGACGAACGTTTGTTCGAGGGGAGTTTGCTTCAGCACGAGATCATAGAGCGCGTCGAAGACCTCGACGACTTCGGGCCCGAGGTTGTCTTCTTCTTCGCTCACTTCAGCTTGGGTCTCTTGCTTCTGCGTTCGCAACTCGGGCTCGACTTGCTGGATTGCCGCCTCGGCGTCCCCATCCCCGAGCCAGCCAAACACCGAGCGAAGCGTCTCCTCAGGGGCGTCGAGTACCGAGTCGTAGGCCACCATGTAGAACGGATAGCGCCGCGTCACGATGTCGCTGAACAACGAAAAATTCTCCACCCACCATTCGATGATTGGAGACATGAAGACCGGCGGCGGTAGCGGGTGGCTCGCGTCTTTGCGCGCCGCTTCCTGCGCTTCGCGCTCCATGGCGTAGAGTCGATTCACCGAGCTGAGGTACTGGCGCCAAGGACGAATGGTCGCGACGACTCTACCGATGAACGCACGGTCGGTCTTGAGGAGGCCCGGAATGAACACTTTGACCGCGTGCCGCTCCGTCTGCTCAGGAAAGAGGTAGGTTCCGGTCTTCGGGTCGGGGTTGGTCTGGTAGAAGATGCCGCGGCGCAGCTCGGATTCCCAGAAACCGCCCGGGTTCGCATCTTTGAGTGTGGTCTCCCAATTGCGTGGGAACGCATCACCTATGGGGGGAAAGCCCGCAGCCTTGAGGAGCTGCATCCACATCGACGTGCCGGAACGCTTCGTGCCGGTGACGATGATCATCC
>CALJYC010000113.1 GCA_937984275.1 uncultured bacterium
GAGTGCGCGTCGAGCCAGTCTCCGATCCGCGGCCAGACTTCAACGCTCGCGGCTTTGCTGACGATCATCTCGACGTGCCCGTAGTCTTTACTGAAACCTTGGTTGGCGCCGAGGAGCACCCACTCCTTGTCTTCGCTGCCAACCACGTCGAATAGGACGCGGCAACCGGTGGCCGGGTCACTGGTGTCATTCGTCGCAGCGAAGGCGAGAAGAGGCACCGTGGCGCGGCGAATGCCCTCCCAGTAGTCGCGGCCATCGGAGGTCAACCATTGCGGGTCCGGGCCCTTCCAGCGATGGAAGTCGAGCATGTAGCCGCGCGACTCCGGTTCGGGTCCGAGGCGAAACAGCCGCGCGGGGACCCGCCCGAGGACCGTGAGCACGACCCACGACGCAGCGCGTGGTAGCGCTCGTTTCATCCAGCGATCTCCTTCAGTGATGTTGGCGCCGAGCACCACCGCCGACTGCATCTGGTCAGAGGACAACCATTTGCCACCGAGACAGCCAACGATGGCTACACCGCCCCAGGAGTGCCCGACCCAATGGGCCCGCCCACCCGCCTCTGCCGAGACCAACCGTTGAATTGCTGGGAGGTCCCGGCGCATTTGGTCCTCGGCCGTCCACTTGCGATACCGACGGTCACGAGGTGATAGCCCATGGCCGCGGAGCTCGGGAATCCACACGTCGTAACCGCGTTCCCGGAGGTACGGCCCGAGTCCGAACCCCTTGTCCGAAACCCAGAAGTTGCGTTGGCAAAAGGTGCCGTGCACTAGGATCACCGGTTCGCCCGTTCGGCCGTCGTCCTCGCTGCCAAGCCGGGTAACCGCGATCTCGACGTCATCGTCCGTCGTGATGCGATAGACCCTCGCGGCCAAGGGGCCGATCTGATCCTTCTCCAAATGCTCCGTCATATTCGGTTCGTCGGCGAGTCGATCAGTCGCTGAGATCGAGCTCCGGGTAGTACCGAAAAACGCCGTGCTCATTGAACGCGAGGCGACGATCGGAGGCGAGGTACGCCGCGATTCGGGGGCGTTTCGCAACGCGGTCTCGAAGGGCGAGAAGCAACGGTGTCTCCTCCGCGGCTTGGGCAAAGCCCTTGGGAAAGGCGTGGGCGAGCCCCTCCAAAAGTTGGAAGAGCGACAGTTCGGGATACGTCACCGCATCGCCAACCAGCCATTGCCCGCCGTTTCGCTCCAGCACTCGCTCGAAATACGTCAAGAATCGCCCCAATCGCTGGTCCAAGAAGTGACGCGACGCCCGGCGCCCCGCATCCTTTTGGTCCTCGTAGTAAATCGACGAGTTGATCGGGTGGTGGGTGTTGTGTGCCTCGTCGGTGACGTCCGCAACCGTCAGTTGGAGCTGAAGCGCCTGCATGCGTTTCCCTGTTTCGGCGGGCGCCAGGCCATGCCGTTCACCGAGATACGCGCAGATGGCCGCAGACTGAGCGAGCACTAACTCACCGTGGACCAGAATGGGAGGCGCGTACGCCGGTTGACCCGGCCGTCCTCCTTGCACGAACTCCAGGAGCGGAGTGAACCCCCCACCCTCTTCTTCGGGCAAACGGGCCACGTCCACGTAGGGGGCCGCCGCCTCCTCGAGCACGAGCCGCACGAACTCTCCGCGTCCAGGAAGAATGGGCCAATAGTAGAGCTCATAGGGTTCGGTCATATCGAAGACTCGTTTGTATCACAGCACTGGATCGACCACTGAGCACAAAGGCTATTCGTCCTCGGCTGGCGGGGCGATCTTTCCCATCAAGGGCTGGTGGGGCGGGATGGCGATGTCGCCCATGATGAGCCCTTCAGGGTGTTCCGGGTCGTGGGGCTCGCCTGTTCCGGCGTCCCAGTCGCCGTCGATTGGCGGTGTGCCCATGAGCGGCTCCCCCATTCGCACCGGGTCGTCTTCAACGGAGTTGCATGCGGACAGCGCCGTGATCCCCGCAGTCACGCTTGCGACAGCTATTGCGGCGCGCGCCCCCGCCAGAAGAAACGACCTCTTCCGGCCGACTGGGCAGTCGGAAGTGAGCACGGTGCCATCACGCCGCTGGTAGAAGCGAACGCAAAGGCGCCCTTCCCGCTCTGCAACGACACGCCGCGCCTCGCGTTCCGTCATCGCGGATAGGTTGTAGACGTTTCGATTGCACTCCCGGCAGAACCGAACGCGCTCGTCGCCGTCCATGTTCTCCCAAGGCGCCTTACAGGGGCTGGCAACACGAAGATGAAGCTTGGAATCTGTGGCCATATTCGTTCTGACGCACCAGGCACCAAAACGATCTAAAGAGCCTCCGATCCTTGCCGGTTAGCCGTATTTCCGTGCGTGCGCCGTCAGCGTGCGGTCGACCTTGCCGAGCGCCTTGACCAGGCGATCGGGTATCGAAGCACCTCGATTCTTCGGCGCAGTCAAGGCGGCCGTGTGTGCCGCGCACAGGTTCTCGGCGTCCTGCCAACGTTCAGTCAGCTCCTCGGCCCAGTCCCGGAAATCCCTCGCGGCACCCGCCCGCTTTTCCAGCGCCTTCCCGAGTGTGGGATGGAAGCTCATCGCATCCGTGAGCCCGAACGCGCGCACCATCGGGGGCAGACGAACGTACATGAGCGTGTCGTCGACATGGATGGTCTTGGAGGCGCGATGCAGGACCAACACCGACGAGAAGTGAACGTTCTCGTTGGCCGAGATGAAATCGACGCCGCGCGGCACCGTGAAGTCGAAGTCGTCGGCAAACATCGCGTGGAGCTCGGGGTCCTCAGTGCGCAGCTCTTCCCACGGAAGCTCTGGGAGCCGCGACACGTGACGCGCAGTACCGTAGAGCTTCGCATGAGGAAACCGCTCATGCATCTTGCGAGCGAAAACCGTATGGAATGGGTGCACGTTCACAATTGCCTCGACGTCCTTGCCGCCGTTCGTCAGCTCGAGCGCTTCCCGCTCGACGTCGTCGCTCAATGCGTAGGAATCGAGGAAGACAAACCTACCGTTGCCTCGCCTGACCAATGAGGCCTGCGTGCCGATATCGACGACGCCGCCAATCTTGAACGACCCGCGAATGTTCCAGAAGTCGTCCGCGACTTGAATGATGTGTGGGCGCATGGTCGCCGATAGCTTGCCATGCCCTTGCCGGCGGAAAAACACCAAAGTACTGGCCATCTCCACGGAGCCTGCTTAGCGATTTCCACCTGGGGAGATCGGTTGTACAAGCTCTGGCCCGCGACGAGCACTATCGTGACCCGCTCAAGACGCATTTCGGTTACACTCGCCGTGCGATGATTCACCGACGCATTGGCTTCGCGCCCATCGTTTTCTTACTCGTCGCTGCGTTCGCGCTGCCCGGCACCACTACGACCACCAAGGCCGAGGAATCGTACACGTTGCGCATTGCCTCCCTCGCGCCGGCTGGGTCGTCTTGGATGAAGGTGCTCAACGCGTGGAACAAGACGCTGCAAGACAAGACCAATGGCAGGCTGAAGATGCACTTCTATCCGGGCGGCTCTCAGGGTGACGAGCGCGACTTCGTCCGCAAGATGCGCGTCGGTCAGCTCGATGGGGGCGTCGTCACCATGACGGGAATGAGCATGGTGGTCCGGGCGATGATCGTCTTGGTGCTACCGGGTTTTCTCGACACCTATGAAGAGCTCGACCGCGTGCGAGCAAAGATGGCGCCTCAGTTCGAAGCCATGTTCGAAAAAGAAGGATTCAAGCTGCTCGGTTGGGGCGACGCAGGCAGGAACCGATTGTTCTCTGCGAAACCTTTCAGGGCTCCCTCCGACCTCAAGTCTTTGCGGCCGTGGGTTTGGAAAGACGAGCTGGTCTTCGTCGAGCTCTATGACGTCATCGGGGCCAACGCGATTCGGCTTGGCGTGCCCGAAGTCTACCCAGCCCTCCAGACCCGCATGATCGACATGGTTTCGTCCTCGGCCCTCACCGCAGTTGCGCTTCAGTGGTACACCCGGGTGAAGTACATGACTGGGTGGAACTCCGCGATCATCGCCGGCGGCATGATCATGAAAAAGGACAAGTTCGACGAGCTCCCGCCGGACCTTCGGGAGGTCTATGAAACCACTGGGCAGCGCGCCTACGACCTGCTCAACAACACCATTCGCAAAGACGACGAGAAGGCCTACGAAATTGTTCTAAAAAGAGGCATTCAGGTCGTCGAAGCAGGCGACGCGAAACCCGAATGGGACGCCGCATACAAGAAGGTGCGCGACAACCTCACCGGCCGTGTGTTCCCCAAAAGCTTGCTCGCCGCGGTAACCGAGGCGGCTGCGCCGTAGCGGATCACGACGGAGTTGGTTAGAAGCTCAGCGTCGCGGCACCCTGCTTGACCACCTCGAGCATGGTGGGGGCCCCGGCTACGATCGCTCCCTCGATGAGATCTTCCTCCGAGTAGCCTCGAACCTTCGCGCATGGGGGACACACCAGGACGTTGCCGCCATTGGACATGAGATTCTCGATCATGTCCTTCAAGGTCGGATCGAGTGGGTTGAGCCGGGCCACGTCGGCAGCGCCCTTTCGCACCCAGTCGACCCCGGACGCAGCGAGAAACACCGTGACCTCGAGGTCAGACGCAATGCCTGCGTTTGCAATGCTCCAGGCAACAGACGAACGCTCATCATCGAGCCCGCGCGTGATTAGGATCACCAGTTTTTTCTTCTCGTCCACGACTCACCTCCGTTCTTCAGAAGCCCGTGATGATACTCACGCGCTCCTTAGGCGTCTACGGACCTCGCAAGAGAGACACGGCCGCGTGGCCATGAGAGAGCCTTGACTCGAGAGGCGGTCGCTGTTCAGATCTACCCGTGGGACAACGATGGGACGCTGGTGACATCGGGTGCGGTCAGCTCGTTTTCGAGCTCCGCCGCCGCATGGATCAAATGAAACCTGGCGAGC
>CALJYC010000114.1 GCA_937984275.1 uncultured bacterium
GTGTTGGAGACTTGGCACGTCCGGCGCGTAGGCAGCGAAGCCGCGCGCCGAGTCGACGTTCGTCTGGTGTGCGCGACGCACACGGACTTGCGGGCGATGGTGGAGGAGGGGCGCTTCCGTTCTGACCTGTACTATCGGGTCCATCGCCTGGTGGTCGAGGTTCCGCCACTACGCGTCCGGCCGGACGACATCACGTTCCTGGCGCAGCACTTCCTTTGCCAAATGCAGCCCAAAGTGGGCGAGCGGCGCCTCGACCCGCAGGCGCTCGAACGCCTGCATGGGTATGCCTGGCCGGGCAACGTTCGCGAGCTTCGAAACGTGCTCGAGCTGGCCGCGGTGGATTGCGACGGGGCGGTGATCGACCTTGCGGCTGTCGAACGCTCGCTTCGACGCATTTCCGAGCCGTGTGCGCACCGGCCTTCGCCTGATTCTCTGCGAGAGGCTCTCGAGCAGTACGGTGGCAACATGTCTGCCGCGGCTCGCGCCTTGGGCATTCCACGGTCGACCCTGCGTGACCGGCTCAACAGCGACTCCGCGTCCGAAGGTTAGGCGTGTCGGCCGTGCGATTCTTTGACGCGCCGAATGCGGAGCTCGATGAGGTCCTGCGCCACCCCGTAAATTCGCTTGAGGCCAGTCGATTTGGAGTGTCCAGATCGGCGAGGGCGGCATTCGATCGTCACTACCGTCGCCGGAACCTCCGCGCCCAACATGCGAATCGGAAACTCGAAGTTCAAGAAGAACGTGTCGGGAACGAGCTGGTCGGCATCGAAGAGTGCATGGCGGAAGAGGTAGGGGCCGTCGCTGCGCATCCGCACGCCATGGATCATCAGGATCAGCGCACGGACGCCCGCGGACAGGATCTTGCGATGAAGGCCGTCGTCTCGGTGGTCGTACACGCTGAACACGACCTCGGTTTGTTCCCGAGCCGCCGCGGTGCGAAGCGTCCCAATCGCATCGGGCGCGATCTGGCCGTCTGCCGGAAGGAAGGTGACCCACGCGCCTTTGGCCGCCTGCACCCCGGTCTTGAGAGCTGCGCCAATTCCGCGGTTGGTCTCGTGGCGAAGCAGCTGATGCGGTGTTCCGGACAGTGCGTTCGCGGCTTCAGCGGACGTGCTGTCCGAGGAGCCATCGTCGACGAACACAACCTCAGCCGCCGGCTCGTTTGCCGAGAGCCACTGTCGAAGCTCGGTCAAGACCGGCGCGATGTTGCTCTCTTCGTTGAAGGCAAAGATGACGACGCTCAGGTCGGGGTGGCTCATTCCGGTCGGAGCCTCGTGACCCTGGCTGGCACCCCGACCGCCACGGAGTAGGGGGGCACGTCTTCGGTGACTACGGCGCCGGCGCCGACCTGCGCGCCTTTGCCGATGCGCACCCCCGGAAGCACAATCGCGCCGACGCCGAGGTCGCAATCCTCTTCGATGACGACCGGTCCAAATTCGACGGGGGAGCTCAAGATCGCGATGTCGCGACCCGCCTCGCCGTGAAACGACGTAATGATCCGAACCCCGGGCCCAATTCCAACGCGGGCGCCAATGTCGATTCCGCCGGCGCTATGCAGGAACGCTTGCTGACCGATCCAGGTCTCGTCGCCGATTCGCATCGTGTTCTCGTGGTAGCCCTTGAGGATTGCGTTGTGTCCGATGTACACGTTTGTGCCGAGCTCGATGTTCTCGGGGTGAAAGACCAACACCCCCGCCTCGAAGACACAGTCGTGGCCGCAACGCGCGAACTGATCGACGCAAAAGGAGCCGTCTCCGTGACTGCTGTGGCGCATCGTTCAGAGGTTAGCAGGAGAGGCGGGCGAGGCCGCAAACTTCGATCAACCCATACGGGCCCGGGCGGCCGCTCACTTGGTTTCTCTGCCCGAGAGCGGAACCAGTAGGTTGAGCACGCCACCGACTCCCGCGGTGATCAGCTGGGTGCCCCAGAAGCTGAGTGAGGCGGCGTAAGCGCTCGCTTCAGGTACGCCGACGGTCCCGTAGAGCGCCGCGAACGCTGCTTCGCGAACGCCCGCGCCACCAACCGTGAACGGGAAAAAGGCAGACGCGCTGACCAAGGGCATCACGACCGCCGATTGCGCGAAGGTCACCGATGGCTCGAGCGAGTGCATGATCGCATGGCCCGCGACGATGTTCACGGAGTGAATGATCAACGAGAGGAAGATGGCGATGAGGAAAGGCCAGATCGAATAGAGCCCCGGGAGCGCGCGAAGCGGCTTGCCGAGTTTCTCCGGAAGGAAAGGCGCGAGCCTCGGCGCGATCGCGATGCCGATCAACGCGGAGGCTGCCGCCGCAAGCCCGAGGCCTGCCCAGAGGCCCACGTCTTCGATTCCGGGGATCGGGCGCATTAGATAAGCGCCCGCGGCGAGGACGAGCAAGGCCGAGACACCGATGACCCGCTCGATGAAGACGACCGCCACGCCACTGGTGGCGCTCACCCAGTTGAGGTCCCCAAAGGCCTTGCGGCCAGCCACGCCGCGAATGACGTCGCCCCCCACGCCGCCCGGCGCGTACGTGTTGTAAAAGTGGCCGACCAAATAGAGGTGCGCGATCCGAGGCCAAGGAGGGATGTCGATGGCCCCGTAGGCTCGGAGCAACAGCCGCCATCGAACCATCCCGCACAGGAGTCCAAACACGACCACGGTAATCGCGGTCAGCGCGGCGCCTAGAGAGAGCCTTTGAAAGGCGTTCAGAACATCGCGTGGCTCGACGCGGCTCGCGAGATAAGCAACCGCGGCGATGGTCACCGCGATTCGGCCCCACCTCAGGTAGCGCCGCCGCTTCTCGCCGCCTGCGCTGCGTCGTCCCCCCTCGTCGAGCATCTCAGTCCCCAAAGCCTAGCGTGTCACGAAGCTCGTTGAGCAGTTCTGGGGCGTCGTGTTCCACCATCACCTGTAGGGACGGAAGGAACTCCCCAACTTGCGCCGATTGGTCCGCGAGCAACGCCAACGCGGGGCGGCGGCGAAGGGCGTCGGTGAGCCTCGCCAACACGAAGGACGGCTCAGCATAGTCGCGCGGCGCGCCCCACAGCGTCAGTCTCGCGTGCAGCTTCGCGAACGCATGCCCATCGTCTTGCCATCCCAGGAGACCCTCCACTTCG
>CALJYC010000115.1 GCA_937984275.1 uncultured bacterium
CCGCCGAACGGACACGCGTCGATGGCCGTGCCTCCGCCCGCCTTGAAGGACCCGAAGAAGACCTGTCCGCCGAAGAGCTCGAGTGGGCCGGTCATCTGTTCGCCAGGGTCGAGCTCGATTTCCCAGTTGAGCCGTCCCTCGAGGGTGTCCACAAACCCGTTCGCGGCGAACGTGAGTTTCTCCGTGATCGATACCACGCGGTTTACGGCTGACGCATCGTCGAGGACATCGATGTTGCCCGTCCCCACCAGAATCACCACTTCGCCTGCCTCGTTGATCGTGAGCGCCGGCGGATAATACGTCGGCTCGGCAGCGTCGGCGGCTTCGCCGTAGTAGAGATCGTGGAGCGCTTCGGCCTCCCAGTCTTCCGGGTCAGCGGACGACATGTCGACGCGCCACAGCACACCGTCCGCGTCGACGGTGTAGGCCGCGCTTCCCACCGTTCCCGTATCCCCTCGGAAGACGGAGATCGCGCCGTTCAGCGGCGCCGGGAACGTATCCTCGCCCAACTCCTGGATGACCGCGCCGGTCATCAGATCGATGAAGTAGAGAACCCTGCCGTGGCGGGTGGCCGGGGGAACCGAGAGTGTTCCGCGCCAACAACGGCGGTCGGAACGCGGGGTGATGGTCGTGTTGGTCGCCGTCTTCATGTCTTCCGGGAGCGCCGGGCCCGCGCTGATCGTGCATGGGCTCGCGCCTTCCACGCCCTGACCTCCGGGGACGATGATCACGCCGTGCGACTGTCTGGGCTTGAAGGTGGTCGGTCCGCCCGAATTCCCCCTTGGCGTGGGGTCGCTATCTTCGAGGAAGATCTGAGCTGCGGTGGGCTGCCCGTAGGTGTCGCCTAGGTTGCTGTCGGTGAACTGCCACAGGAACTCCGGCTTGCAGGGATTGGTGACGTCGAGTGCCACCACGCCATTGCCGCCATTGCGGAAGCTCAGGAAGAGAACGGTGCGCCAGACGTTGGTTTGCCCGGCGGGCGAGTCGGTTGTTCCGCCGCCCCCGTCGTCCTCGGCGAAGGCTCGCACGTCATAGAGGTCCCGCACTTGGATGCTACCGTCGGCAAACCACTGTTTGCTGCCTCCCGACAGCAGGTCGTCGAGATCGTCGAGGAACATTGGCGGGATGAATCCCCACAGCTCGGTTCCCGCGTCCTTGCCTCCCGCGCACGAGAATTCGTCGAGGTTGTTGCCGACGGTGAAATCGGTGGCGCCGTAGTCGTCCGCCAAGAAGGCGTGGATGATACCGTCGTTTGTCGAGGCGTAAATCACGCGCGGACGCCGGTTCAGTGCCCAGCCGTCGGACGTCAGGTCCTCGAGAGGTTCCGGGCTCAGCTGGTGCCCCAATCCGAGGCGCCAGTCGTTGTAGGAGCGATCCTCGATGTCGTCGACCAATGGGCCGACGAGGGCCGGGGTCGAGTGATAGATGTCGCCAAGGCGTTCGTCTTCGCGTCCACTTCCTGGGACGCCGTGTACCCAATCGACGACGGTGTCGCGTTGCGCGGTGTCGACGCTGCCCACTCCAAAGAAGTACTCCGGCGAGACGTTCTTGTTGAACTCGCCGATGGGCACCTTGTTGATTTCGCCGCCCGCGACCGGCACGTCGATGCCGCCGTTGGACAGCGACGTCAGCTTTTCCTTGCCGTTGCCGACCAGGTGCGCATTGACGTTCGCGGGGTCGGACGGCAGGACTGTCCAAAGATTTCTCGAGAAGCCGCCGGTGAAGCTGACCGCCGCCGGGGGGTCCGAGCCCCACGGCTCCACGCCGTTCGGGGCCGAGGATTGCGCGTTGAGGAGCAAGTGGAAGCGATCGGAGTCCTCGACGTTTTGGGCTACGGGGACCCCAGAGACGCACTCGATGCGCCGCCGTTCCAAGATGCCGTCCCAGGGGTCAGCCGCGTCTAGCGACGCGTTGAACCCCGAGATGAACTCCGCCTGGATGAGACCCGGGGTAAGGCCCGTGCTCACCGGAGCGGTGCGGCTGGTCGCGCCCGGGTTCTGCTCGTTGAGGGCGGTACTCAACGCTGTCACGAGCTCGGCGCGATCGGCGACCAGGAAGGCCTGATCGGTGCCGCCCACCGACGCGATGTCGTTGAGGAGCGCCTCGACCGCGGCAACCTGCGCCGCATCGCCGTCCAAAGCAAACCCGATGACGTAGAACTTGTCGAGCTCCCCAGCCGCGATCATGGCCGACACCGTGTCGGCGACCTCTTCGTAGGGACATCCGCTCGCCCCCACGGGCTGACCGAGAGCCTGACAGTTCACCGGAGGCCCGCGCATGTCGCCGTTCGGGAAACCGTCGGTGATCAACACGGCGCTGCGCGCGCGGCATCCGTAGTAGGGATCACCCGGACCCGGGTCGACCGCCTTCTGCGTGATGTCACTATCGTTCTGAAGAAAGTACTGCAGGTCGGTGACCAGAGCTGCCGTTGGCGTTGAGCCGAAGGGACGCAACGGGTTCTTCCCCAGCCCGATGTCGCCGAGGATAGTCGCTTGGATCGAGGCGTTGGTCGACGTCATCGATGCGGTACTGTCTGCGCCGACACTGACCAAGCCACCTTCGGGTGCCACGTCAGATCGCGCGCCGCTGTTGAGCATATACACCACGCCGCCAGCACCCGGGAACGTATACGGTCTGTCGCCCGCGAACGAGTACATGCCCTTGGTGCCGATTGATTCGGCCGGGAAGGGCGCTGTCGTGAAGGTGGACTGGGTGACCAGCGGGGGCCTGTCGCTCAGGGTGCCAATCGAGTCGAATGTCATCAATCCGAACTTGATGCGCTCGAGGTAGATATCGAGCACGCCATTTCCGCTCTGTGACCCGGCATAAGTCGCGATCTCTTGAGGCAGCTGGATGTGCGGGAGGAAGTAGCCCTCGTCGTACTCGCCGGTGTAGATACCGCCGATTCGAGTGTCGGAGTTGCACTCGTACGGGGAAAACTCGCCGGCCAGCGCTTGTGCAACGACGGACCAGCGGTTTTGTTCGTACGTGCCTGCGCTGCAGAGCGGAAGGCACTCGAGACAGGCCGGCGTGGTGCAGATGCAGTTGGGCTTTCGCTCCATCGAGCCCGACGTATCGACGAGGAGCACGACGTGCGGCCGAATGTTTCGAATGTCGGGAGCTTGTGCCGAGACCTTCGTGCCCGTTCCGAGCGAAGCCAGTAGCAAGCTAGTCAAAGCAAAGTGAAGCCAAAATCTCATAGTGACCCCGTAATGAAAGGCCCGCTGACGATGTATGCCCGCATGTCGGCACCGGTCTCGTTGCCTTGACGACCATGGTCTTCGCCATGCGGGGTTTCGGTCACGTCTTTGAGTTGCGCGCGGCCGCGGGCGGTCAGCGTCGTGCGCATGTACTTGAACTTGGTGCCGCCTTGAGCCGCCGCGCCGGGCGCGAGCTTGCTCACGACGTGCTCGTCGTAGATGTCGATGACTACGAGGGGCGCGTGCGCAGACGTCGCGCCGAACGAGGCGTCCGCGTCGACGGGTAGCTTCTCGAACAAGCCGGGAGTGACGCCGCCGTCTTGGGAGACCAAGGCCTCGAAATGCTGGGGGTAGAGCCGGTACGCGCGGCGATTGTTGGCGAGGGGCGGCTCCGGGTAACAACCCGAGCCGGTGACGCAGGGGGGGAACTGGACGCCTTCGGTGCTCCCGGGCGTCAGCATGAGGGTTCTGACGGTCGACGGGCCGAAGATATCGAACCACTCGAGTGCGCCGATCAATCCCGCGCGCGCTGCGTATCGCGTCTGCATCTGCTGCCGGGCAAACCCTGCGCCCCTGACCTCGTGTGACACCGTGTTCGCCGAGAACACGGCGCTGGCGGTGCCCACCATGATGATCATCAGCACGACGAAGAGCGCGGCGCCTTCCTGTTTTCGAGGCTGCTTCATCAGAGGTTCTTCCTTGCCACATTCATGACCGGGATCTCGATGTGCATGTGGCGAACACGCGCGGAGCCGGCCTGCGCATCGTTCACCTCGAAGCGCGTCCCTGCGTCGGTATTCGAGGCGAAGTCGATCGTCGGATCTTCGATGGGACTGCGGATGCCCAAGTCGATGATGACCGACCGGACCTGGTTCGGGTTGGCGTTGATCGTGGTTTCGTTTGATGATCCGGACAGGGTTGGCGCCGTCGCGCTTCCGGAGTTCGTGTCGAGCAAGAAGCTCACCTGGAAGTTACTGACGAACTCAGCGACCACTTGGGTGGAGTTGAGCCTGACGTCTCCAGTCGTCGAATCGAGGAGCCGGCGAACCAGCACCCGATTCGGTGCTTCGAAGGGGCTCGCGCCGCCATCCTTGAGCTGGTACGCCGGATTCGTCGGATCGAGGTCGATGTAGAACATCCCTTCGAAATCCATGAAGTCCGCGCCAACTTCGGTGTCGTCGAAGGGGTCGACGACGGCATATTCGACCCACTGTAGAGGCGCGACGGTGGCGCCTTCCGCCGCCCCAGGAAGACATGCGGTGCCGATCGGGAGAGCCGGGGTAATTTGCAATCGCACCTCGTCTTGCGTGTTGCCGGACTTCCCGAAGACCGAGCGAAAGAAATGCCGCCCATGGTCGGTTTCGATATGCAGAACCGAGCCTGTCTGAAACGCGCGCGCTCCTTTTTGGGCAATGCCTTTCCAACTCGCGGTCTCCCCGCCCCAGGCGCTGTTCCAGTCGAGATCGCCGGTAAGATAAGTCGGTGCGCTCCCGCTGGTGAAGGGCCCGGCGGTCTGGCCCCAGGAGAACGTCCGGCGATACGCTTGGTTGCCCGATTGCAAGACGATCGTGGCCCCGTCGATGCTGGCGGAGTGAACGAGCAGCTGGTCGGTCAGGTATAGGCTCGTCAGGATGCGAAGCCGGTCTGCGACAACGTTGTTGTTGCCCTGCGGGTCGAGGACCGATTGGTCCTCGTCCGCGTAGTATTGAAACGCGCCCATCGGGCCGGTGCCGCCGCCGAGCGTCGGGAGGCTCGGCGGCGTGGCATCGCACGTGGGCTCGAGATTGCCGTTGGGCGAGCCGAAGAGACCTGCGCGCGAAACGTCTCGCCGAAGCTCCATGATCGCGACTCGCGAGGTGCCCTGCGACGTCGCGACGCGTTGCTCTTCGTAGAACTGCCGGCTCATCGCCGCGCCGAGGCTGTATACCGAGGTGATCGCGGTGAGTCCGATGACCATGGCCACCATCAACTCGATCAGGGTGAATCCGCTTTTTCTCACGCCTAGATCCTCCTCAGCCAGGTGACGACCGTCGAGGCGAAGATTACGTCCACGTTCGGGGCCAGGCCGAGCTCCCAACCGTCGGCTGTTGCCGCACCGCATGCGGCGCCTCGGAAATCGGTTCCGGCCACCCACTTCGAGTGCGTCGCGCTCCCGGGCACGTGTCCCGCGCGGTACCAAAACGTGCGGACGTCGACCCTGGCAGAGCTTCCCTGCCGAAGCCAGCTCAAGCGTAGATTGGTGCAGTACTTGATATCGCCTGCAACTCGCGTGTCGCCGCCAAAGTAGTCGAACCCGTATGACTCATTGACATCGGTTGGCATGGGCCTGAACCAATCCGTTGCCGACACCGTCCCAGCCAGCTGGGAGAGGTAGGCGGTTCCCGCCAATGCGCTGCTGTTGAGCCCCTGCTCCGTCCAAGAGAGCGAATCCCGTTCGATGCGCTCGACCCATCGTTCGGTGATCGCAAGCGCGGTGTTCATTTCGTGGGCAGACCTATTCGCGCCGCTGACCGCATGGTGCATCGAGAGAATACCGAGTGAGCCAACCGTCATGATGCCGATCGCGATCATGACTTCGATGAGGGTGAAACCCGGTTGCTTGCGCTGACCCAAACCCTTCATCGCAGCACCCGTGGGGATCCAGCGCCGTGCGGAATCAACACCTTCCGAGCCACGCCAATCGGGTTTCCATCGAGCTCGCGATAGGCGAGGAACCCGAACCCAGATTGCGCATCCGGGTTTTGCCAGTTCGCGAACAAGACGGTATCGACGAACACCTGGTTGTTCGAGCCAGCCTCGTAACAGAACGTTGTGTTTTGCCATCCGTCCACGCGAACCAAGTCGTTATCCGTCGGGTCCGCGTCGTAGGTGTCGGCGTAGAGGTGATCGACGCAGCGCCAGTTGCTGTCGCAGTCCAGATCATCGAGCACGACACCACCCGCGTTCTCGAAGGTGGTCAGTGAACAAGCCCCGCTGGTCCCGCGGAGCGTCTCGAACGCATAGGCCTGATTGGTCAGACCGGTTCCCGAGTCGTTCATGTAGACCACTTGATGCGCGCGGCCGTAGGCCATCGACATGTATCGCGCGCGCTGAAACAGCGACACCACATCCCGAGCCACCATCGACACCCGCCGGTCGGCCAGCCCCTCACTCATACTCGGCAGCGCCGCACTCACGAGAATCCCCATGACCGCCAACACAACCATGAGCTCCACCAAGGTCAGCCCTTCACGCCTTTTTCTAGATTCCCCGAGCACGTCCGCTCTAGCTGCAACACCCGTACCGAAACCTGGAAAGCGCTAACCACCTGTAATCAAAAGACATTTAACAATTGGAACCCCACCCCAACTGTGAACAACATGCGGCCTCTATGAAAAGATTACATACCAAGAGCACTGCCCCCAGCGCCAAGCAATGCACATCAACCTCCGGAGACACACCCTTAATGCTTGCGAGACGCGCATCACACAGCTCCCGCAAAGCGGGGCGCATTCGCCATAGTTGGGAACACGTTGAGTGGTTGCGAGACGCACGTTTTGAGAGAGGACTCGCGTGTGACTGGAATACGACAGGTGGGAACGGACGAAAGTCCGTGGAGCTGTCGAATTCCAGTTGCAATACGCAGGCCCCAAAGGGGCCGAGTACACCGTAGGTCGAGTCCTCGTAGAGTCACTCGGCGCGATTACCACGCGAACGGTGCGGAAGAGAGGACTCGAACCTCCACGTCCTTGCGGACACATGAACCTGAATCATGCGCGTCTGCCAATTCCGCCACTTCCGCACGAGAAGAGAGGGGCGAGATAGTGGTTGCCCTTCCCCCTGTCAAGGCAGGGTCAAGCAGGGTCAAGCAGGCTCGAGGCAGCCTCGGGCTGGCTCAGCACAGCTCAGGCAGCGACCGACTGGCTCGACAGCTTCTGAGCGCCGTGTAGGGAGACCGCGAGCACGAGGCCTTGCATCGACAGCCGGCACCGCGCCCCATCGACCAACCCTTGTGCATCGAGCCCGGCCAACAGCTCCTGAACACGAGTCGCCGGGACATCGAGCCAGGTCGCAAGGACTTGGGGGGTCGCCTGAATATCGGCTCGACCCACCTCATACAGTGTCTCGAGTAGGCGCCAGCCTAGTTTTTCTTCGTTGTTTTCCATCAGACAGAGAAGATCGCTCAGTACTGAAAATCGGTCCAGTTTTTGGTGTTCAGTATGTCCGAAACCCACGACCCGCGAGATTGTATATGGTTTCCGGGTCAGATCTCAAGCTCGACCAGTAAGAACTTGTTGCAGTCCCGCTTGGTGGAGAGCTCATGGATCTCACTTTCGGGAACGAGCTTCCGGAAGCTCTCCAGCCGCTTGTGCTCCAGGACGAAGTACGCCCTACGGCCTTCGTTCTTCTCGAGCCATGCCCGCATCCGTTTGTTGTCGGTCTCGGCGAAGACATACACGCGATTGCCAGTGTAGAAGTTCTCGCCCTTCCAGTTCATCTGCCACGCTACGAGAGGCTCGTCCGCGCTTTCTCGCGCGGCGTAGTAGCGCTGTGCGAGATCGCGAAACCCCCAGTGGTCGGAGAGGTCGACCATGTAGACGTTCAATCCCCAGGCGCAGAATAGGACAGCCACACCTAGCAGCGCGCGTGTTGCTACAGGTCGCCAGTAGCGAAATGCGGCTGCCGTGGTGGCGAGGCCTGCGGCGACCGAAAACCCCGTCAGGATGGCCCGGTAGTCCAGGTGCTCAGGCCAAAGACGCCCGTAGTTGTAGACAAAGAGATGGATCAGCCGCTCATTTCCTTGGGGCCGCGCTGATGTCGCCCAACTCAGGTCGCGTCCGACGAATGCGAGGAGACACGCGCCCAGGAGTAGGGCCACCCCGACGCTCACGCTCCAACTCGAAGGAGGCAGCTTGGTTTCGGCTTTCGCTAGATCGCGGCGGGCGAGCGCGGCAAGTACCGCGCCAAGGACGATTAGTGCGTAGGCCCTCATGGGCTGGGCTTGCCGAAGGACCCAGTCTTCAACGTGCATGGCGTCTGCGGGAATGACCCCTCGCGGATCTCCGGCAAGCCAGGCGAAGCCTGCAATCACGCACAGGCCTGCCACAGTCGCGAGCATCGTCGCCACCGGTCGCTTCGGACCCCACCACTGCGCGAGAGCGATTCCGATCAGCATGCCCGCCGGGATGATCGCGGGAAGAATGTAGTGGTGGTACTTGGTGACCATCGCGCTGAAGAGCACGAACGACGACAATAGCCACATCGCTAGGAACAGCACCGTCTCGCCGCGCGGGTCGCGATCGGATCTCGAACGGATCGCGAAACAAACCATCAGAGCGGCCGGGATCAGGGCAATCCAAGGGAAGGTTGCGTATCCGATCTGGGCGAAGAAGTACTCGACGGTTCCCTTGTCGCCGTGCACCCCGCTGGCGAGCCGGTTGATGTGGTCGTGGATCAGCAGCCGGTTGGTGAACGCAGGACCGTGCCGCACGTACATCGCGAGGTACCAGGGCAGGCTCACCGCCGTCACGATCAGTGCGCCCGTCGAAATTCGGAGCTCACCACTTCGCAGCAGCGACCAGCGTCGCGACGCAATCAGGTAGAAGAGAGCGGCCGCCCCAGGAATCGCAAGGCCGAGAAGGCCCTTGGCCATGAACGCAATCGCGCAGAAGAGATAGAACGCGTACATCAGGAGCGGTCGCATGCGCCGCTCTTTGCGGACGATCATCCCGAGCCCGCCGAGCACCGCGAGCCATAGAATCCCCTGCACGAACGGTTGGCCGCCGATGCCGCCAACGCGGGGCGTCTGGTCGCGGGGGTTCGGGTTTCCAGGGATGTCCTGATTGCCCGCCGACCCATAAAGAAAACGGTCGGGATGGGCGACGAGGTCATACCCTTCGATCCAGGAGATGTTGCGGGAGATCAGATAAACCGCCTGTGGAAGAACCAGCACTACGATTGCGAACAGCACGACGTGCTGGAGCGAGACCTTCCAGCGGCCAATCTGAAAGACCATCGCCTCACGTTCTCCGTCCTCGTGCATCGCGACGACCAAGCAGCAAGCCGCAATCGTGATGGCCGCCACCAGCGGCAGGTCGGTGATCGCCTGGTGCGAGATGAAAAAGAACTGCGGCATCGTCGCGGTGACCAGCGTTGCAAGCGCGCCCGCGCGCGGACCAAAGTAGCGACGAACGGTCGCGTAGATCAGCGTCAGCGCCGCCAGGGTCATCGCAAGCGTAGGGAGCCTCAACGCCCACTCCGGATTGGCGGGGTTGGCGTCGGGTAGGAAGTCGATCCCCAACCACCCCATGCTCAACGCTTCCATCCAGAAGAGCAGCACAGGCTTCGACCAAAACCACTTGTCCTGCGCCCACCAGAGGCTGATCCAGTCGTTCCGTGCGAGGATCTCGCGGGCGACTTCACCGTAGTGGGTTTCCCATGGGTCCCAGAGGCTGGTCGTGCCGAGCAGAGGCAAGTAGATCGCACAGATTGCGATCATCACGAGCAGCCCCGGCCGTCGAAGTGCAGGGGGCACGAAGCAGAGCAACGCGAGGACGATAGTGATCGGCAGCCCCTCGTATCCTCCGATCGAGGCGCCCACGATGGTGACGGCTACTGCCAACCCCGCCGACGCGATCGGCGACAAGCGCTCATTCGGCTGCTTGCCGAGCGTCGTGTCCCGCCACGCCGTCGCCTCGCCCTCCGGCGTCGGAACGAGCCAGGCGACCCACGCGCTGGTGGCGACCAGCGTGATCAGCGTGCCCCAGAGCGACCCCAACCAGAACGGTTCGCGGTTGGCCATCCAAAGGGCCATCGCCGCGGTCGCTCCGATCGCTGCGACCAGAGGGAGGAGCTTCTTCGGTTGTCTGTCGCTGCTCATTCTGACCGAGTGGTCGTCTCTTTCAGGTCGAAGCGGGTGAGGCCTTCTGCTGGGACCACCAGCACCTTGGCATGCTCGACGCCTCGACCATCCAGCAGGTATACCGTGATCCGGACGTGATACTCGCCCGGCTGGAGCCGCACCGTGTGCCGAATGATCGAATTTTTCGCGTCCGGCGGCTTGAATCTGGCGCTCGCTACCGCCTCGCCCTCTTGGAGATAGTCGACGTCCACCTTGGTGACACCCGGATCCAGCGCGAAGGCGACCTCCACACTCCGAGGCCACACCCGCGCCAAGAGACTACCCACGAAGAGCAATCCGATCAGGGCGATCACGGTCGCGATTCTGCGCCGGGTTGACGATGGCCCTATGTTTGATCCCAAGTCCTGCATCTCGCGTGGCCTTCACCCAAACCCCAGAAGGGTCACAACCTTGGCACCAATTGGAGACAGTGTTAAATTGAGGTTCGCCTGTTAGTGCGCCGCCATGGTCCGCCTCACCAATATTCTTGAAAAGGTGAAGGGATACCATCCCCGAGCGGATACCGATCTAATCAACAAGGCCTACGTCTATGCCTCGCGCATGCACGACGGGCAGATGCGCAAGTCGG
>CALJYC010000116.1 GCA_937984275.1 uncultured bacterium
ACCGTCATTGCGGACACCAAGGTACAACCGACCTCGATCCACCGTGAACTTTCAGACCGCCACGCCAAACCCCATGCGCGCAACGAGGCCGCCCACCCCTGCGACAGGAAAAGGCCGAGCGCCGCAAGCCCGAGCACGTAGAAGCCGAGAACGGGGGGACGTGAGAGAAACCCGCGCAAGAGCTCGTAGTGGCTCAGAGCCACAGGTCCGACGCCGACGCTCATGACCCACTGCAGGACCAGGTGCGCAACGACGAGGGCCCAGGCGAGCCCACCGGCGAGCTTCTGCAAGCGCCGGCAACCCTCGGAGCGGTACGGGCCTTCTCCTTCGGGCGACTCTACACTGAGCGAGCTCCAGCCGCGCGCATACGCCCCGAGAAACACGACCACGACAGCCGTGTGCGCTAGCAGTGACAGCCACGTGACTTGCGACGCCGCGGCGAACGAGCTCGCTCCGCGAAGCGCCGGCCACATTCGGACGAGCTCCAGCACGAAAAGGGCGGTGATGGGCCAAACCGTCAGTGCGATGTGGCTGCGATATCGCGGCACGGGGATTACTTAACGCTCCCGTCTTTGTGTGGTCAATTTACTTCAGGGCCGAGGGCTTGCTCGACCGCTCGTTGCGCCGATCGAGCCCAAGGAGCGTGAGCGGCTCGTCTGACAATGTCATGCGAATCCGGTCACCGATACCGATCGAGTACACCTTCTGGGTTCCGTCGAGGAAGATCCGTCCTTTGGTCATCCGGCTGGTGATCTTGAGCTCCTCGCCGGGCGGAACCATCCCTTTGACGAGGCGATACTTGTTGTCGACTCCCCGATAGGGCTCGCGAATCACGAACTGGATCTTCTGCGACCCAGTCGGGAGCACCTTGCCGCCGGCTGAACGAATCGCCGCGGTCGATCCAGCGGCGGGACCGATCCAAACCCCACTCGACATCTGACGCTCTTGGTCGCCAGCGTACTCCAAGATGTATCGCGATGTCGCGGCGGGACTCTCATGGCAATAGAGAGCGTCGTTGAGCACTCGCGTCGATATGACGGTGTCGCCAACATCGACGCGCATCCGCGCTAGCCGGCTCGCCTTGAGGCTTCCTTCGAGCGCGGCCGCCAGCACTTCATGTACGTCGTGCCCATCGCCCGCGCAGAAGTACCCGACGCTCGTGTCGGGAGCGCTGTTGATCGCCAGCATTGGGGTGGATGAGTCGGCCAGGTGCGAAGCCCATAGGAGGGTGCCATCGCCTCCGAGGGTGACGATCAGATCCCAAGCGCCTTCCTCGGGCAGAGGCTCCGGCCGGTACCGGAGCACAGCCTGGGCCCCCAGATCACGAAGCGCGGCCTTTGCCTGGCGCAGCGTCTCTTGATGGATCTCGTGCTCGTGGAGCAGGCCTTCGACGGAGACGTCGCTGTGCTCGATCAGGTCCTTGAGCCGTTCCTGCGCGCGACCTACGTATCGCTGGTAGGTGCTCTTCTTGTAAACGACGAGGACTTTAGGCCGCATGCATGACTCGTGGTGATGGTAGCGACTCGCGGCGCGTCAGCTTGTCGGAATCTTCTTGGCGTCCGCCAGGAACCGCTCGAGACCGATGTCGGTGAGCGGATGCTTCAGCAACTGGAGGATGACCTTGTGCGGAATGGTCGCGACATGCGCTCCGACGAGCGATGCCTGCACCGCGTGGACGGGGTGACGAATGCTGGCCGCGAGGACCTGCGTGCGCAAACCGTAGTTCTGGTAGATCGTGACCAGTTGCTCGATGAGCTCCATTCCGTTGCCACTGATGTCGTCGATCCGGCCGATGAAGGGGCTGACGTACGTCGCGCCTGCTTTGGCAGCGAGGAGCCCTTGAGTCGGACTGAAGCAGAGGGTGACATTGGTGCGGATGCCTTCATCGGTGAGGGTTCGAACCGCCTTGAGGCCTTCGGCAATCAGGGGAATCTTGACGACGATGTTGTCGTTCATCTTCGCGAGGCTCCGCGCCTCTTTCACCATGCCCTCGTAGTCGGTCGCGATCACTTCCGCGCTGATCGGTCCGTCGACGACTTCGCAAATATCGACGATCACATCCTTGAATGGCCTCCCTGTCTTCGCGACGAGGGATGGGTTGGTCGTCACACCGTCGATGACACCCATGGCTGCGGCGTCACGAATCTCCTCGATGTCTGCGGTGTCGATGAAAATCTGCATGGCGCTAGTAAAGGGCGGTGGACTCGCAGGGTCAAGCGGAGCCTGAGCTCAGCCAGAACGCCGCAGAGAATCGCACAATCCCGTCACTCTACGACCTCCACCTCGACCTCGACGTCGTCAGTGGCAGGTTGCGGCGCGGATGCGGGCCGTGACTCCGAGCATACGATGAGGCTCGCGAGAACAGCGGCGATCAGCCACAATACGATGCCCCCTGGGGTCCATTTGCTCTTTGCGCGCAAGGCTAGGTCCTGTTGAGGGCCGTTCTGTCCCGGGATTGAAGATTCGGCAACCGAGGTCGTCCAAACGGCATGCGGAGATTTCTTACAGTTCTGATCCTTCTGGCGGCGTGGAGCACCACCGCGCTCGCCGAACGCCAGAGTGGCAGAGTAGACGCTTCGGTCGCGAGGCTGGGCGCCTTCAGCCCGGAGGAGCGGGCGCTGCTCACGCCGTACCTCGCGCAAGGGCCGGTGGTGCTGACCGAATTTCAGAATCGCCAGACCGACCTTCCCGCTGTGATCTACACGGCACGCATCCACGCTCCCGCAAAGACAGTCGCCGGAGTGATTGGGAAGCCAAGCGACTACCCCCGCTTCATGAGCGCGTTGACCTCCGTCGACGTTCAGGTGGTGAACGGTCAGATGATGGCGTTCGACTGGACGTGGGGTGTCACCCTGTTCTCGCTCACCGGGCACAACGTGATGACGACCTATCCGGGTAACGCCAAACGTGGTTACCGGTTCGACATTCGAACGACAGGCGGGGATCTCGGCATCGGGCGGGTCATGTGGCGTGTCTATCCGGAGGGACCCAACAAATCTGTCATTGTGTTCTCTTCGCGACTCGACATGCGCGACGCCAACTACATCACGCGCCAACTGTCGGCGGAGGGCAACGCGGTGAATCGAACGATCAACGTCGCAGTGGCGATGGTGACTCTGCTCGAGGTCAAGTCCGAGGCGGAGCGCCGGGCTGGCACCCACGTCAACGGGAAATTCGCGGCAAAGCCGCTTCGACGGCCGCGGGTAGACATGGAGGCATTACGTCCGCTATTGGGGCGCGGAGACCTAGTTCTCATGGACTTGGACGGCGATAGGATGCAAAGCGTCGCAGTCGTGGGGCGTTCGGGATCAAGCATCAGGCGCGTGCGTCGCGTCATGCTGGACCCGGAAGAGTTTGGTAAGTCGTTGCTTCATGGAACGTGCGCCGAGGTGACCGAACGTACCGACCAGGGAACGAAGTTCGAGTGGGAGATCCCAATCCCGTTGCTCCACGTGGGTGGCGAGATGGTGTTGCGACCAAGCCCCACCGTCATCGCCGTCGACGGCATCTCTGGTACGCTTTCGAAGGGTCAGTGGCGCTTCGACACGCACCGCTACCCCGGAGGTGAGGCCGGTGTAATCGCGTGGGCGACTTTCGACCCGGCCGACTCCCCAAAGCTCATTCGGAAGCTCATCGCCGGCAATACCCATTTTTCTCATGGATTCGTCGCTGCAACCCAACTTGCGGTGATGCGCTCGCTCCGAACGCGCGTGCACCTGATGGGCCGCTAATTCGCGCCTGCGGAGGCGTCGACCGCGGCGTCTTCGCCGGCGTCGACCGCGGCCTCGGACCCACCATCAACGCTCGCGTCGACCAGCTGGCTTCGGTCGAAGTCGACGACCAGCGAGCATCCTCCAATGAAGAGGGCAAGGACCGTGGCAAGACAGCACAGGAACGTACCGGAGCGCACCATACTCAGAACTTCACGGTCGCCGCGGCGCCCGCTCCTCGGATTTCCATTCGCAGGCGCGCTGTCTCGCGCTCGCGCTTTCTCTTGTTCTTATGCGTCATGAATAGCGTGAATGAGGTGATCGCAGACAACGCCGCCAGACCAAATGAGATATCTGCAAAGAGGGCCAGTTGCTCACCCTTGTCCGCAGTCTCCTTGGCCGGGTTGTCGCGATAGTGCTGCTCCTCCCGGAGCGCCAAGAAGCCGAGGACCGTTCCGGTCACCAGCGCCGCTGCCGCGATGCTGCCGGTGGAGATCACCGCACGGCGGATGATCGTGTTTTCTTTTTCGATGGCGAGCTGAGCCTGCAACGTGGCCTCCTCACTCTGCTCGACGATCACGTGACTCGTCGTGTCAGGTGTGAAGTCGAGCTCCGCCACTTCGCCGTATCCGACTTGGACGGTCTTCTCGCCCACCTGCTTTCCCTCACCCACGACGACGACGACGTGCGTGCCGGGCTCCACCTCGAGCTCCGCAGGCGTCTTCGTTTCGACCGGCACGCCATCGAGCAAGATCGCATGACCGGGCTGCTCCGAGCGAACGACCAGCACGGCGGGGCTTTGCAAGAGCGTCGCGATGCGGGCTTCGATCGATACGCGGTCGGGCGCGTCGGGTCTTTCCACCAGATACTGCTCGAGCATCGCGACGGCGCCCGGTTCGTCCCCGCGACGTTGCCGGGTGTCGGCCACCGCAACGAGGAGCGTCGGGTCTCGCCCGAGCGAATGGGCGCGGAGCCAAGCGGTCTCTGCGGCCTCGTAGCGGCGTGCCTCGAAGAAATGCACGCCAACCTCATATGCCTGGGCCGCCGTCGTGCTCGGATTCGCGAGAAACTCGGTCAGCTCAGCGTCGGAAGGCAGTGGCGCGGGCTCCGGGACCACCTGAGCGCTCGTGTGCGCCCCGAGTCCAACAAGCAGCAATGCGAGCACCACCAGTCTCATGGAGACTAGTCGCCTCCGCCCGTGCCGCCTTGACCGCCCGTGCCGCC
>CALJYC010000117.1 GCA_937984275.1 uncultured bacterium
GGCGGAGACCGTCGGGATGCACGAGAGCACGATTTCCCGCGTAACCAGCAACAAATACGTCCACACGCCCCGGGGCACTTTCGAGTTGAAGTACTTCTTCAACAGCGCCATAAGACGGGATAACCAAAACGATATCGCCTCGGAAAGCGTAAAACAGGCGATCAAAGGCATCATCGGCGGCGAGGATCAGACGGCGCCGTTATCGGATCAACGAATCGTTGAAATACTCAAACAAGATGACATCAAGATTGCCCGCCGCACGGTCGCGAAGTATCGCGAAATGCTCGGGATCTTGAGCTCATCAAAACGTAAGAAGTACTTTTAGTCGCTGGAGGGTCGATGCGAATTAGCTACACATTTCGTAACATGGAGTCGTCTGAAGGCGTCAAGAACTACGCATCCGAGAAGATAGGCAAGATCCAAAAGTACATGCGAGCACCCCTGCACGCCGAGGTCACTTTTTCGATGGAGCGACACTTCCATCGAGTCGACTTGAATCTGACTGGCGATGGCCATCAGTACGCGGGCCACGGTCAGTCCGAGGACATGTACGCGACTATCGACCAGGTCGTCGACAAGATCGACCGGCAGGTTCGGGACATGAAGGCTACGGAGACCCACCGCCGACGGAACAGTGGTGAGTCTCTCCGTCATCCCGAAGACTGATCCGCATTGCGCCTCTGTGACGGGTGGGGTATCGCCTCGCCGTCATGCTGGCCGACCTTCTTCATCCTGATCGCGTCCGCATCGGGCTGGCGACTTCCAACAAGGAGGCCGCGCTGCGTACCATCGCGTCGCTGCTCTGCATGCCCGAGGGAATCGCGAACGAAGAAGTTGTGTATGACGTGCTCCTCGAGCGCGAGCGATTGGCCAGCACGGGAATCGGCAGCGGGGTCGCGATTCCGCATGGCCGGTACGACGGAGTGGACGAGCTGCGAGCGGCGGTTGCCGTGTGTCCCGCTGGCGTCGACTTCGACGCGGTCGACTGCTTACCCGTGAGGATTCTAGTGGGCATCGTGGGCCCCAGGTCCATGCCGCAAAAGCATTTAGCCGCTCTGGCGGGTGTGTCTCGCGTCCTTCGAGACGAGCATAAGCGAGCGGCGCTCCTCAAAGCCGCGGACGACGCCGAAGCGTATCGCACGCTGGTCGAGCCCTAACGGGCAGACAGTGACGTGGCACTCGCGTATGATGTGCGCGTGACGCAATCCTCCTCTTCGCAGCGCGGCGGCCTTCCGAGTATGCGCGTCGAACGCGGCATCACGGTCGCGCACTTGCTCGCCGAGCCCCGCCTGCAGGCCACCCTGCGGTTGGTGGCCGGCGAAGAGGGGCGGGACCGCGTGATCGACCATCCCCGTGTGCAGAAGCCGGGACTGGCTCTGGCAGGGCATACACACGGGGTGGTTCCCACGCGAGTTCAGATCCTAGGGGAGACCGAGCTCACCTTCCTCGAGGGGCTGTCGCCCGAAGAACAACTTCAACGCGTGAGCGTGTTGTTCGCCTTGGGGTTGTCGTTGGTGGTGGTCACGCGGGGCGTCGACCCGCCGGTCGCGCTACTCCAAGCTGCGCAGGAAACCTCCACGCCTCTGGCCGTCGCCGAGCCGCGGTCAAGCCGCGCGATTCAGGCTATTCATCGGGTGCTGGATGGCATCCTCGCGCCGTCCGAAACCCGTCACGGTGTCCTGATGGATGTGCATGGCGTCGGCACCTTACTGCTAGGACCCAGCGGCATAGGCAAGAGCGAATGCGCGCTCTTTCTGGTCGAGCGTGGTCATCGGTTCGTCGCCGACGATCAGGTGATCTTGTCGCTGCTCCCGTCCGAGCGCATCCTGGGCCGCGCGCCATCGTTGTTGCGGAATCATCTGGAGGTGCGCGGCATCGGCATCATCAACGTTCGCGATTTGTTTGGCGCTAACGCCGTGCGCTCCGAGAAGACGGTGCAGCTCGTGGTCGAGATCTGCCCGTGGAGCGACGACGAGTCGTTCGACCGCCTCGGCCTCGACGACTCCACGTTGGACATCTTCGGGATTCCGGTTCCGATGTTGAGAATCCCGGTTCGGCCGGGGCGCAACATGGCGGTGATCCTCGAAGTCGCGGCACGCAACCACATCCTCAAGGCCGCTGGGCATCATGGAGCGCAGAAGTTCATCAGCGCGCTGATGGGCGACGTAGAAAACCCGGACTCGGAGCCGGGGCGATGAGCGAGGCTCCCCACGTCGTCATCATCACAGGCTTGTCCGGCGCCGGAAGAAGCAGCGCGCTTCGTGTGCTCGAAGACGCGGGCTTCTTCTGCGTCGACAACCTGCCGCCTGGGTTGGCGCCGGAGCTGCTGGGGCTAGTCAGCCGGGAAGGAAAGCTCTGGCGCATTGGGTTGGGTATCGACGTTCGCACCGGCGCGTTCTTGAGCGGAGCGGAGGCCATGGTTTCGGACCTCGAGGCTTCGGGCCATCGCGTGCAGGTGATCTTCCTCGACTGCGCGGACGAGGTCCTCGTTCGGCGGTTCAGCGAAACCCGTAGGCCCCACGCGCTTGCCAGGACGGGAGATCTGCACGGGGCGATCGCTCAAGAGCGCGAGCGGCTTGCAGGCCTTCGCGCGCGTGCCGACATGGTGATCGACACCAGCGACTTCAGCGTCCACGATCTCCGCCATCACCTCATTGACTACATTGGCCGCGACCCGGATCGGCCTTCGATGGTCGTTCGTCTGGTCTCGTTTGGCTTCAAGTACGGGATCCCCGTGCACGCCGATTTGGTCTTCGATCTACGGTTCTTACCGAACCCGCATTTCGTCGAAGCGCTGCGCCCAAAGACTGGAATGGATCCCGAAGTGTCGGCGTACGTGATGGAGGCCCCCGAAACACAGGAGCTCCTTCGACACCTGAGGCCGCTGCTCGACTACGCACTGCCGCAGTATGCGCGCGAGGGGAAGGCCTATCTGACCGTCGCGCTCGGGTGCACGGGTGGGAGACATCGGTCCGTCGCGATGGCCGAAGAGCTCGGTCGTCAGCTCGGTGAGGGCCACGAGGTCGTCGTGGCACACCGGGACGCACAACGGGCTCCTTCGTGAGCGAAGCTCTGACGTCTACTGTAGAGGTGCCCAACCGGTTGGGCCTGCACGCGAGAGCCGCTGCGAAGTTGGTCGATCTCGCAAACCGATTCGAGTCACACATCGAGGTCAGCAAGGACGGTCAGGTCGCAGACGCCAAGAGCATCATGGGCGTGCTTCTGCTTTGCGGTCAGCAGGGCGCGCAAATCACGCTTCGTGCGCGAGGCGCCGACGCCAAAGCGGCACTCGCTGCGCTGTGCGGACTGGTTTCCGATGGGTTCGGGGAGATGCAATGACGGGCCCCGCACGGCTCAAGGGGATCGCAGCATCGATCGGCGTCGCAGTGGGTCCTGCTCGAGTGATCGGCCGCGAGCGTCGCAGGCTGTCGTATCGGCGTATCGAAGAGGGGGCCATCTCGTCGGAGCTTGCGCGATTCGAGGAAGCGGTCTCGAGGTCCCGCGCCGAGATCGAGGCGGCCAAGCAGGAGCTTACGGAAAGGCACGGTTCGACGTATGCCGCGATTCTCGACGTCTACCTCTTGATGCACGGCGATGCGCTTCTGATCGACGCGACCTCCGAAGCGATTCGAAACGACAGGGTCAACGCAGAGTGGGCGCTGTCCCGAGTGACGGAGCGTCTCAAGCAGCCGCTCCTCGAAGACGCGTCCTCGTATTTTCAGGAACGCGCGCGGGACATCGAGCACGTCGGGGAGCACTTGCTCCGTCATCTGGGCGGCGAGCAGCGAAGTGAGCTTTCCACCGATGTGCCGACGGTCTTGATCGCCCACGATCTCACTCCTGCCGACGCCGTGCGCATGCTGGCGCCACCGACCGTGGGCCTGGTGACGGAAATGGGCGCGGGGAGCAGTCACACCGCCATCCTCGCCCGCACCTTTGGCGTGCCCGCTGTCGTGGGGGTTGGGCCGTTGCCCATCGAGATTGAAGACGACGAGGTCGTGCTGGTCGATGGCTTCGCTGGGGAGGTGACCGTGGGTCCTTCCGCGAAAGAACGCCGTGCCGCGGAGACGCGTCGTGACCGCTTCGCCGCATTCCTGAAAGCGGAGCGGTCGACGAGCGCGGTCACGCGGGACGGAGTTTCGATTTCGGTTACGGCCAACGTGGAGCTGCCGAGCGAGGTGCAGGCGGCGCTCGAAAACGGCGCGGAAGGGATCGGCCTCTACAGAACCGAATTCATGTGTCTCGATCACATGGAGCCGCCCTCCGAAGACGAGCAGCTCGAAGTGTATCGTGGCGTCGTCTCGGCGATGGCTCCGAAGCGAGTCGTGTTTCGTACGTTCGATTGGCGAGGCGACAAACGTCTACGGGCGCGCGAGCTCGGCGAACGGGAGCGCGCTTGGCTGAAGACCCAAATCAACGCGGTGTTGCGGGCGAGCGGGGAGGGCTCCGTGGCGTTGATGTTCCCGATGGTGGCTACCGTGGACGAGTTTTGTCGGGCGCGGGCGCTGGTCGAAGAGTGCCGGAGTGAGGTGAGCGACGAACGCGCGAGATCAGCCAAGCTTCCGATCGGGATGATGGTCGAGGTTCCCTCCGCCGCGTTGCTCGCAGAGCGCTTTGCCCAGCAGGCCGACTTCTTTGCCGTCGGGACGAACGATCTGGCGCATTACACACTGGCGTTCGACCGTCGGGACAGCCGCTCAGCTGCCAGGCCGCTCGACCCCGCCGTACTCGGCCTCCTGGATCGAGCCATCACCGCGGCAAGGGACGCGCAGCTGCCCTGCTCGATGTGCGGCGACATGGCTGCCGATCCCGTGGCGCTATGCTTGGCATTGGGGCTCGGATACCGACAGATCTCGGTGCCAGTGCGCATCGTGCCGCTGGTGCGTGCCGTCATTCGCAATGTCGATCTGCAAGTGGCGGCGGAGGTCGCGCGTGATGGCCTCCGTTGTGGCTCCGCGGATGAGGTTCGCGAGCTGGTGATCGACCGCCTCGACGCACACCTGGGCGCGCTCTGGAAAGAGCAGGGGATCGTCTAGTTCGCTGGTCTACCTGGCCTTTTGAAACAGCGGATCCACCAGGCGCGCCAGGTCCCCCTCGCTAACCAGTCCGGTCGTGCGATCGATCTCGTAGCCGTTGGCGCCGTACAGGATGAAAGTCGGCACGGTTTCGATCTTTCCGAGCATGGTTTCTCCGTTTTCGACGCGTCCGTACGGGTCGGCGCCTACGACGAAGGGAGGATCGAGCGCATACGCCCATGCCTCGACGAGCTGCACCGCGCGAGGCTGCGCAGCGATGCCGACCACGATCACCTCGGGATGCTGCGGCACGAAAGGGCGCAATGACTTCAACGATGCTTGGCTGACGGCGTCAAAGGTCGCAAACACGAATAGGAGCACGGGCGTGCCGCGGAGGTCCGCCAGCTCGAGCCACCGGCCGTCCGACAAACGTAATCCGAGGTTGAGGCGTGCGCCTTTCGCCGCATCTGGCGTGGTCTCAACCGTACTGCTCGAGTCGCGCGCGCAGCTCAACACGAGCACCAGAAGAATCGACAGCATGCATAGCGCGCGTTTGGGGAGACTGCTTTTGGTCATTGCAGTTGACTCGGCAATATAGCAAGAACCGCAGGGAAGTGGACGGTATCCGCGAACACCTGGACGCCCTGCTCGCCAGTTGCGACGCTGAGTCTACTCGAAGCCGAGACCCTGTCGATTTCGTCCACGGCTACGATGCGCCTTGCGATCAGGAGGTCGTGGGGCTGGTCGCAGCGAGTCTCGCGTTTGGAAATGCGGTGGCTGCCCGACGAAGCATCGACCGTGTGCTCACGATCCTGGGCCCCGAGCCTGCAGCGACGGTTGCCGGCGCGAGCCACGCGGAGCTCCGCCGCCGCCTTCGGGGATTCGTCCACCGGATCTACCGGGGGGAGCATCTCGCGTCGGTGCTGTGGCGGGCGGGGGAACTGCTGCGCGAGCATGAAACCCTCGGCAAAGCCTTCGCTCACTTCCATCGGGAAGGCGAAGGAGACTTTCGGGAAGGCTTGGCCCGTTTTGCCGATGCCCTTCGCGGTCATGTGACCAGTCGCAGCGTGCGTCACTTGGTCAGCGATCCTCGCGCCGGCAGCGCGTGCAAGCGCCTCGTCCTCTACTCGCGATGGATGGTTCGCCCCGCCGATGGCGTCGACCTCGGCCTCTGGCCCATTGCGCCCTCCGAGCTCGTGATCCCCGTCGACACGCACATCCATCGCATCAGCCGCAATCTCGGACTGACCAATCGCCGCACGGCAACCTGGGCGACGGCCGAAGAGATCACCGCTGCGCTACGGAAGTTCGACCCCGAGGATCCGGTCAAGTACGACTTCGCGCTTTGCCACCTTGGCGTGTCGAGAGAGTGCCCGAGCCGGCCCGACCCGGCGAAATGCGAGCAGTGCGTGCTGCAAGACGTATGCAGCGTCTGGACGACCGGCCGCGGCAAGACGCCTGGAGACTTCAGCGAAGAAATCCAGTGAGCTTCGGCTCTAGGGCGTGCAGGTCGGCGACGCTCTCGACGCCCTCGCCACGCTCGAGGATGTCGTCGTTCAGCCGGATGAGCCGGTAGTCTTCCAGCGCCTTTAGGGCGGTCTCCAGCTTGAGCTTCGAAAGCGATTCACGGCGTTCGATCTCGCCAGCCAGATACATCTGCTGTCCCAACGCGAGCGTGCGCTTGTACCAATCCTTCTTTGGAATCGGGCCGTCGAGGACGATTTCCGCGCCGCGCAGTGCGAGGAGGTAGCTCTCGAAGAACGTCTGGAGCATCACTGCGTATCGCTCGAGCCGGTGTCTCATCGCACCCTCGGTGGCTTGCGCGTAGCCGTCACGGAGCTCGATCTCGCCGTCCCGGGCCATGTCGCGAAGCGCGTCTTGGAAGATGTCGTCGAAGGTCGCGTCGGTTCGATACATGAACTCGTACTTGAAGACCCTCGACAGCTGCTGGACACGGTCGTTGAGCCGCGCGATGTCGACCCACTGCTCGGTGTCGACCAATAGCGCCGCAGAAATCAGAGCCCGCGGCACGAAGAAGTGAATGATCGTGTTTTGGTAGTACTCGAGCGCGATGCGTCGCTCTGAGTCGATGGTGTAGATCGGCTCCGGACCCGTGTCGTGGGCGATGATCAAACGGGCGTCTAGGAACAGATGCAGCGCCTCGTCGATCGTGTCCTCGCGGATGCGGCCGTCGCTAATACGGAGTTGGTGTGCGATTCGGGCCTGCATGACGTCCAGCATGGCCAGCAGGTCCTCGCATGCGCTAAGCAGCGAAGCGCGGGTCATCCCGCGTTTCTGGTGACTCAGCAGCGCCGTCGCCACGAGCGCGGCCGGCGTCACCACGGTGACCTCGTTGATCGAGTACATGACCTTGTGGGCCAGGGCCTGAACCGCGTTCCGGTGTTGCTCTGCGGTGATGTCGTCCATGTTCGCGAGCTCACCGCCCGACCGCTCGATCGTCTCTTCTTGGAACTCGTCGAAGTCGATGATGTCGCCGAACTGCACGTAGAGCCTGCCCCACTTCGACCTCAGGATGCTCGAGCTCTTGATCAAGTCGCCGACATTCTCCGATTGCTTGTCGCCGCCCGACAGCTCGTGGACAAAGGAACGTTCCTCGATGATGCGCTCGTACCCGATCGAAATCGGAACGAGCTTGACCTTGGTACCGCGAAGCTTCGATGCGGACTCGAAGACCATCGACAGCAGGCCGTACTTGGGGGGCAGCGGCTTTCCGATTCGGGAGCGGCCACCCTCCAAGAAGAACTCGATGGTGAACCCTTCGGCCAGCAGCTTGCGCACATAGGCCTCGACGAGCACCGGGTAGAGCGTGTCGCCTTGGAAACTGCGGCGAATGAAGAACGCACCACCTCGTCGGAGCAGCGCCCCGATCGGCCAGAAGCTGAGGTTGTCGCCCGCTGCGATCAGGGGTGGCATCAGCGCGTTCCCGTAAAGCATGTCGCTCAACACCAAGTAGTCGATGTGACTCTTGTGACTTGGCAGCAGCACTAGCGAGGCGTCGCGGGCAGCCTCGCGTACGCGTTCGAGGCCCTCTTTGTCGAGCACGACGCCGTCATACATCTTGGACCAAACCCAACTGAAGAATCGGTGGAGAATGTCCACGACCAAGAGGCTTTGTTTGGCACAGAGGTGCTGCAGCTGCTTGTGAGCGACCTTTTCGGCCTTGGCGTATGAAATGCCTTTTTCTTCGGCATAGCGCTCGATGTGCGTTCGGACTCTCGGGCTGCGCAGAAGCTCGTCTTGGATTCGGGCGGTGGTCTTTTTCATCGGGCCGAGGATGACCGCCCGATCGCGCTCCATCCGTCGAAGCAGCGCGTAACGAACCTTGTCGGCGGCGTCGGCGTCGGTCAGGCCTGGGTTCTTCTCGAGGAACTCTTGCAGGTTGAAAGGCTCTCCGGAGCGAAGCTTCGCGTCCCGGTAGTTGAGCAGGAACTGGCACAAGACGCGCACCCTGCCAGGCCACTGCACGGGGCCGAACAACAGGTCGAGCAAGCTCGGGCTCGCGGTTGCGGCTTGCTTGCTCCACACGAAGGTCTGCGGAACCAGCAGGATGGGCTGGGATGAGGTTCGCTGCTTCGCGACGAGCGCTTCGATGAGGTCGACTTCGAGCTCACGGCCACGGCGCGCTTGGCTTCCAAACTTCGGCGGGCGCCTTAGGAACAGCAACGCGCTGTACCCGTCGCCGACGGCTTGCTCCAGGGCTTCGGTTTCCGGAATCTGCCGCCGTAGGCTCAGGCGGCGCTCACCCTTACCGAAGGGCTCGAGAATCCATAGCCCCAGGTCATTGACGAATCGCACCAAAGGCAGGCCGAACTTCTTCAGTAAGAAGTCGAGGCAGAGGAAGTCCAAGAACGAGAGCGATCGCATGACGTAGACGACGACGCCCTTACTCGCGGCCTCTCGTACACCGCGGCTCCAGTTCTCATCCACCCGGATGCGGGCGAAGAACCGCCGGTAGAGCCATCGTAGGATCGCGTTGGGCGCGTATGGCGACGGCGTGGGTGAGCGCCGCGCAAGCTCCGGCATGTTCGTCATCGCTCCGTCAGAGCCTAGCAGCGTGCAAGATCGGGTCGAGTTTACGCAGTTCCGCTTTTATTCCGGCCTTTTACCGTAGCGATCCCTAGAACTGTGCGCGCACGAGGCGTCGCTGCCCGGGGCGCAGATCGACGCTGTAACGGCGCTCCTCGCCGCCGAGCCGTACGACTACCTCGTAGCTGCCCGCGCTGACCCGCGCGGCGACGCCGCTCCCCAGCGTGCCGATGCGCTGCGAGCCACGGTTTACGGTGACGATGCCCGTACCGCGCTGCCCCTTGGTTTCGATCCGAACTTCGAGCACGCCGGTTTGGAAATCGACCGAAACCGGGGTGGACTTTCCGGGGCTGACCTTGACCTTGACGCTCTTCGACGGGTTGTCGAGAGTGCCGTCCAACCTCACGGTGACCTTGCACTTTCCGGCGGGGACGGAAAGCGTAGCTCCACACGATCCACCGCCTACTTCTCGACCATCCTGTTCGACGACGATGGTCCCTCGCCCTGGGCTACCGTTCTCCGTGACCGAGCAGCGGATCTGCCCGGTTTGCGCCTCGACGGTCCCGGCCCCACACAACAACGTGACGGCCAGTACGAGGGGTGGCACCGAAGCCCCCAGGCACCCACCGCTACGCGGCCTGCCCGTTTGAATAAGAATTCTCACCGTTTACCTTTCTAACCCAATTCGAGTCTCAGGTGTGTACTCGATTGAAACCCACCTGAAATCTGCGGTCTGCGGCGACAACTATCGCGCCCTGCCTGCTTGACACCGTCGGGGCCGGCGGCTACGAAACGCGCCCTGAAACGGGGTCTTAGGAGCGAATCATGGCTACCCAGAGTGCCAAAGCGTCTGAAATCGAACGCAAATGGTATGTCGTCGATGCTGCGGGCCAACCGCTTGGCCGGCTTGCGTCCAAGGTGGCTCACGTCCTTCGTGGCAAGCATCGGCCCGAATTCACGCCGCATGTCGACACGGGCGACTTTGTCATCATCACGAACGCCGCGCAGATCAGTCTCTCGGGCAATAAGCTCGAGGACAAGTACTACCATCGGCATTCCGGCTATCCAGGCGGTCTCCACTCGGAGAGTTACGGTCATCTGCTCGAGCGGAAGCCCGAGTTCGTCGTCGAGCGCGCGGTCAAGGGCATGCTCCCGAAGAACAGCCTCGGCCGGCAGATGTTTCGCAAGCTGAAAGTCTACGCGGACGGGACTCATCCCCACGTGGCACAGAAGCCCGAGGCCTTTCCCTTTTGATCTCGAGAGAATTGGTTAATGACACACGCTAAAGTCATCGACGGACGCAACTACGGCACGGGGAAGCGAAAGAACGCCATCGCGCGCGTCTTCCTCAGTGCGGGCACCGGTACCGTCACCGTCAACGGTCGCACCTTCGAAAACTACTTCCCCCGCGAGATCCTCCGGATCATTGCGATGCAGCCTTTCGCCGCGCTCTCGAAGCAAGGCCAGTTCGACGGTGAGGTCAACGTGGCCGGTGGTGGCGTCTCGTCGCAGGCGGAGGCCGTTCGGCACGGCATCGCGCGAGCGCTCGTCGGCATGGATGAGGACAACAAGCCGGTCCTCAAGAAGGCCGGCTACATCACCCGCGACGCTCGCAAGAAGGAGCGTAAGAAGCCAGGTCAGCCCGGCGCCCGCAAGAAGTTCCAGTACTCCAAGCGCTGAGACCTTCGAGTACAGCTCTCGAGCCGCGGCGCCTTCAGTGCCGCGGCTTTTTTGCTTAATGCCGTGGACAACGCACATGTCAGTATCAGGATGGAGTTGAGCACATGACCTCGAAACCCATACGCGCGATCGTCGTTGGAGGGACCGGCTACACCGGAGCAGAGCTCGTGCGCTTGGTGTTGGGGCATCCTTACCTCGAGCTCGTCTCGATCGTCGGGAACACGACGGCGGGCCAAGTGGTTTCCGACGTGCTGCCAAGCTTGCAGGGCATCGTCGACGCCGTGGTGCAACCGTTCGAGCCCGACGTCATTGCGGCCCAGGCGGACGTTGCGTTCTGCGCATTGCCCCACGCGGCAAGCGCCGAGGCGGTGAGCGCGTTACGACAACGCGGGCAGAAGGTGTTGGACCTCTCCGCGGACTTTCGTTTCGAAGACTTGTCGGTCTACGAAACTTGGTATGGCAAGCATCCGGTTCCCGAGCGCTTGTCCGAGGCGGTGTACGGGCTGGTCGAGCTCCATCGAGAGGAGCTCCGCACCGCGGATCTGATCGCCGTTCCCGGGTGCTACCCGACGGCGTCGACCCTGGCGCTAGCACCCCTGGTGAAGAACGGACTGATTCGGCTGGATGGTATCGCCGTCGACGCAAAGAGCGGTGTGTCAGGCGCCGGGCGCGGCGTTTCGAGCGCGACCCACTTCCCGGAGACGGCGGAGGGGGCCCGCGCCTACAAGGCCGGTGCTCACCGGCACGGGCCCGAAATCGAGCAGGAGCTGAGCCGGCTTGCCGGCGCGCCGCTCAACATCACTTTCGTGCCACACCTGCTTCCGATGAGTCGAGGCATTCTCGCGACCTGCTACGCACAACCCGTGGATTCGAACGTGACCGTGGGGGCGTGCACCGAGGCCGCCCGCTCGCTCTACACGGGGTCCCCTTCGGTGCACGTGCTCGATGAGGGGCAGCATCCCGACACCCTGTGGGTCCGTGGGTCCAATCGGGTCCACCTGGGCTATGCGCAAGATGAGAACAGCGGGATGATTATCGCGATGAGCGCCATCGACAACCTCGTCAAAGGTGCGTCCGGCCAGGCGATTCAATGCCTAAACGTACGCTTTGGCCTCGATGAAGGTTCGGGGTTAGAGGCGCCGGCACAATGGCCGTGACCAAGGTCCTGCACGTCAGCGACGTGCACCTCGAGGACGGCTTCCCGGGCGTACCGGCGAAGGCCTTCATCAACAAGCGTATCGTCGGACTCGCGAATCTTCATTTTCGTCGCCGAAGGGTGTTCGCCGAAGCGGCTCGAAAGGTCGAGGCGCTTGCGGCGTTTTCGAAAGAGCAGGGAGCCGACCTGGTCGTCTGCACCGGGGACTACACCGCGCTCGGCACGGAGCCCGAGATCGCTTACGCGCGCAGGATTATTGAGCCGCTCACCCACGCTCCGCTTGGCTTCTTCACGGTGCCGGGCAACCACGACCTCTATCTGCGCGATACGGTAGAGGCAGGGTGGTTCGATCAGCACTTTGGGACGTTCATGAGAACCGAGCTTCCGGACTATGCGGTGGACGGCGTCTGGCCGCAGGTCTGGTTTCCCGCCGATGGCTTGGCGGTCATTGGGGTCAACAGCGCTCGCGCGAATCCAAAACCGACCTACTCGAGCGGGCGCATTCCGGATGAACAGCTCGAGGCTTTGACACAGATCCTCGACGACGCGCGCGTGCGTGATCGCTTCGTCATGATCGCGACCCACTATGCGCCGCGCCTCGCCAACGGCAGACCGGACAGGCCAGCGCACGGGCTGGAGAACGCGGACGACCTGTTGGCGATTAGTGCCGCCGCCCGACGCGGCGTCATCCTCCACGGCCACATCCATTGGCGCTATCACGTGCGCGTGCCGGAGACCCCATTGACCCTGTGCTGCTCGGGCAGCACTACCCACGCCGGCCGGGAAGGGCTGTGGATGTACGAGGTCGGCGACGACCGCGTGACGGCCACGCCTGGGAGCTGGGATCAAACACGCTACGTCCTCGAGACCGACCAGGCCATCGACATCGACCCGTAACTTGCCGCCCCAGGCCTGGCTCGAATACAACCACGGGTATGGCAGCTCGCCAGTTCGGCGCCAAACGCGAGGCGCGGAGGGCCGTTCGACGGCTCGTCGATCTCGAGTGCGCGGTTTACTCCGAGCTCTGGGGCGAGGCGATCACGCACCGAGTGACCGACGTGAGCGAAGAAGGGCTCTGGATCCAGACCGACCTGCTGCTCGAGATCGGGACGGAGGTGACTCTCACGTTCTATCCGCCCGATTGGGAAGAGCCGCTGTATGTGGCGGGGCGCGTCCAGCGCGTCGAGCTGCAACGAAGGCCGGGAGACGGTAGCGCAGTCGGCATGGGGATCGAGTTCGAGGCCTTGCGGACCGATGAGCGCCGGCGCCTGACGCACAGCATGCGGTGTCTGCGAGCGGACGAGGCTTTCATCTTGGATCAGCGCACGCTCACCGGCGTTCCGGTCGGGGGCGGAGAGCCGCACGAGCCTGCGCCCAACCCCGGGCGAACCGTTGCGGGTTGGGCCGCCCCGTCGCTGTCTGCCGAGTACTCCGGCCGGCCGTCCCGTATTACAGCGATACCCGCCCAACACGAGGCGGATGCAGAGCCATCCCCAAGTGCGTTTCCGGGCGGCCTCGACCTGGCCGCGTCCGTGTTCGCAGATTTTGGCTTGGACTAGCGGACACGCAGGGTGCCAGCGTTCACCCGATTCTCCCCGTCGTCGGGCCCTGACTTCACTTCGAGCCTCTGGCTCCCGCTAAACAGGCCGACGTACATGACGTAGTCGCCGATGCGATAGTTCGCGGGCACCGTGAGCTCTTGCCGGTCGACGATGACGTCTCCTTTCTCCCAGAGCTTGGTCGGGTATCGGCCGTCAACGGGGACGTGGTCGCCGTTGAGCCGTAGGCCGTGGGCATCGATGTGGACGAAGATCTTGTACCCGCTCGGAGCTTCGCCGAGGACCCGCCAGTACCAGGTCACCTCGAAGCGTTGACCGGCGCCGACCGAATCTCCCTCGGGAAGGTCGAGGTCGTAGCCCACGAGCTCGACGAGGTCTTCGTAGTTGGCGCCAACCGTGTGCTGAGCTTCGGGAGTTTCGTTCAGGACGGCGCTCGCGATGAAGCTCTGGTTGGGCCGACCCTCGATCGGTTTGGCAGCGAGCAAGAGTAATCGCGCGCTCCGCGCATCGGCCACGTACACGTGCTCTCCGGTTTCGCGACGATGGGCACGGTTGAGCTCCGGCAGCTCATCAGTTTGGATCACGGCCCAACGTTGTCCGCTTTGTCGCAGGAAGTGGAGGAGGTCGTCCTGCGCAGTGATCTCCTCGATCGGTGCGTTGGTGTAGTAGTGCGCCGCGGTCGATGGCAATTTGTACGACGCCAAGGGGTCGGGTCTTCCGTCCGTCAGTGCGCTGTACGCGTCGTACACGGGCTTCGGAGAGAAGTGTTGGCTCAGCGCTGGCTGGAATGAAAGCGCCACGAAGACCCCAACGCCCAGGCCCCCTCCGAGGGTGAGGAATACGCGCCGACTCCCCAGCCGCCCGTATGCGTACCGCAGCCACGGAAGTCCGAAGACCAATCCCGCCAGCACGATCGGAATGAAGAATGCGATGCGCCCCCCCCGAACGACGACCGACGCGATGGGAAGGTCGAGCACGAAGCACATCAGTCCAAACGAGAAACAGGTGCCAAGTAGCAACGCAGCGAAGAGGAGCCACCCGCGCTGCGGCCCGCCATCCTCCCACTGGGCGCGGACCCATCGAACGGTGTCGCGGGGTTGGGGTCGCGGAATGGCATCGTGGCTCACCAGGTTGAGACAAAGCAGCGCGCCGGCGATCGAGAACAGGAGGGCCCACTGAGCGCTTGGATTGTAAACATTCGGAACGTTCAACCCCTCTACCGCCAAGGACCGAAGCGGGCTGTCGGGATACAATGCGTAGTCGCGAATCAGTAGGCCGACCAACAGGGTGACGGCCACGGCCGCGGGCCACCGGACGACCGGCTCGCTGTTGACTTCGGATAGCCAGATCGCGACCAGACCCGCCAGTGGAACCAACGCCAGATATGGAGGCGTTCCGTAGCGCGACGCGAAGACAGTCCAGGAAACGAATCCAAACGTAGCCCAGAGCACGAGGACCCACGCGACGCGCTGCGCGTGTCCCGTTCGCGTCGGCCGAGGGATGAGCGTCCAGATCGCCGCCACCGGCAGGGCGGCGCTCCATGGCGCGAATCCGTGGAAGACGAGCTCTGCCGCCTTCTCGAAGGTCGGAGGATTGCCCCCGAGCGCGCCCCCTCCGAGCCACATCGTGAACCCGGGATCATCAAGTGCGACTGCTCGCGCCACCCCCAACACGAGGATGGCGGCGGTGACCGGCAACAGCCAGCGAGCGACTCGGCTGCCTTGCCCGGTGTCGTCCGACAGCAAGCTCCAAGCCGCGAGAGCGACAAGCGGGGGCAGCGGTCCGAGCAGCACCCCACTGGTGTACGTGCTGACCACGAAACCGAGCCCGAGAAGCACGTAGGTTGCAAGCGTGCGCCCAGCGGTGGGTTGGCCGAAAGCGACGGCGACCGCGGCCACGCCGACCCAGGTCTGCGCAAAGACCGCGGCCGAGCTGCCCATTAACAACCGTGCGTTGAGCAAGAACAACGGCGTGGATGCGATCACGGCGATCGCGATCACGGCGGCGCGCCGACTGACGTACGTGCGCAGCAGCAAAAAAGCCAGCAAGCAGGTGAGCCAGCCAGCGAGCACGCCGGGGAGACGGCCCGCGCGTGTGATGTCGGAGACGCCGAGCTCCCAAGGGTCCCAAAATCCGTACGACCAGATCCCCCAAACGGTCAACAGCGGGACTCCCACCATCACCAACCGCTCGAATGCGACGGACCGGTTCATACCTCAGTCCATGATTTCATCGACTTGCGCGACGAGGGGTTCGTCCGACCCCGCGACGATCTCCGGAGCATTCTCGATGCCGTGTAACTGCGTCTGCCAATCCGCGACCGCGTTCCGATACGAAGGCAGCTCGCGCGTCGCCATTCGCAAGCCGGGGCCGTTCAGCTCCGTGAGCGGGTCGAGGGGGCGCGTGTACTTCTTGAGACCGAAGTGGAGGTGCGGACCCGTGGAGCGCCCCGTCGATCCGACGAAGCCGATCAACTCGCGCTGTTTCACGAACTTGCCCGGGCGAATGCTGCCCTTGATGCGGTGCAGATGCGCGTAGGCGGTTTCGAATCCGCCGCCGTGGCGGATGACGACGAGGTTCCCGTTGGGGCCTTTGCGCCCAGCGAAGGTCACGCGACCGTCAGCCGCCGCCCACACCGGCGTTCCGGTCGGCGCGGCGTAGTCCACCCCGAGATGCGGGACCGTGCGCTTCAGAATCGGATGGAAACGTCTTGGGTTGTATCGGGAGGAGAGTCGGTCGTAGCGAAGTGGCGTGCGAAGCCAACCGCCTTGCATCGCGCGCCCGCTGTCGTCGTAGAACTGCCCATGCGTGTTGCCGGCCTGATAGTAGAACGCTTGCGTTTTCCCGGTGCGCTGGCCGTCGTACTCGAGCGCGTGGACACGGCCATAGCGGAGGAATTCGCCGTCCACCCGTTCCTCGTCCACGATGATGCGGAAGACGTCGCCCTTTCGAGCCTGCAAGGCGAAGTTGATCTGGCCTTCGAAGGCCTCGACGAAAAACGTCGCCAGCTCGGCGGGCAGCCCGATGCCAACCAAGCCGTCCCCAATCGATGTTTCCACCGAGGCGGCCCGCGCGATCGGCGTTCGCTCAACCCTCACTCGGATTTGTTCTGCTCGGAACAACCCGTCTTCGCCACGGGTGACCTCAACGAACTCCGTCGCGGAGGGGTGATACTCGAAGCGTTTCAGCCCGGCGGTTTCGTCCCGCTCGACGATGAGCTTGTGCTCGGGGCGGCACCGCCGAAAGTCCACGATGTGCTGGAGCGCTTGCTCGATGGCCGCGCACTCATCCGCCTCGAGCCCGGCGTTGAGCAGCGCGCCGCGAAAACTCGGCACGCCGCCAAACAAGGTTTCGTACCGTGCGTTGGGTCGCGACCGCGCGAGGGCGAGCTCCTGCTCTTCGGTGAGCTCTTCCTCGACGCCGCCGTCTATCTCGCCAGGCGCGAGGCCCTCTGGCATCCCGAGGTCTGCCGCGAGCATGGCGTCCTGGCGGCCGAGGCTTTCCTCCATCCAGGCCCAGGTCTGGGGGATGACGCTCCGGGCGATCCAGAGCAAAAGCGCACCCAACACGACGGCTCCGAGTAGCGCGCCCAGTACGAGACGTCGCGTGCGCCGAGCCCGCAGCTCGTTGGGCAGCAGAGCCATATTGACGGACGGCAGAGGCCGCAGCCCACTAGGCTCCTTTTCGGACGGATCGGCGCTCATCGAACCGTGGACTTATCAGTGGGGAGGTTTCTGCGCAAAGACGAAACCCCGTTGCGACGAAGTCGCTTTCCGGGGCGGGGTTGACACCCCTAGGGGCGGGGGTTAAGACGCCGCTTCCACCGTCGGTGGACACGATGAACAGGCACGTAGCTCAGTGGGAGAGCACTACCTTGACACGGTAGGGGTCGGCGGTTCAATCCCGCCCGTGCCTACCAACCTGGAGAACGCCAATCTTGAGCGCGAGCTACATATTTCGGTCCGTTGACCGATGACGAATGAAGCGAAAGCGCGCAATGCGCGCGACGTGCTCGAAGGCCGCGGCGCGCTAGGGAAAGACACGGTAGCGGTCCGGGTTGATGGCCGAGTCTACGACTTGCACACACCCATTTCCGAAGGGGCATCCGAGGTGAAGCCAATCGGCGCCCACGACGCCGATGCACTGCCTATCATCCGGCACTCGAGCGCCCACGTGATGGCCGACGCGGTGCAGCGCTTGTTCCCTGGGACCAAAGTCGCCTTCGGTCCGGCTACCGACGACGGCTTCTACTACGACTACGCTCGCCCGGACGGCACGTTCTCTGAGGAGGACCTTCGCGCGATCGAAGAAAAGATGGCGGAGATCGTCGAGGCCGACAGTCCCTTTCGCCGCGAGGTCGTGAGCCGAGACGAGGCCCGCGCTCTGCTGCAGTCGCTCGACGAGAACTTCAAGCTCGAACACCTGGAGCGTCTCGAAGATCCGATCTCCCTCTATCGGCACGGCGAGTGGGTCGACCTTTGCGAGGGGCCACACGTTCCTTCGACGGGTTTCCTAAAGGCCGTGAAGCTAACGAGCGTGGCCGGCGCGTACTGGCGCGGCGACGAGCGCAACCCGATGCTGCAACGCATCTACGGGACTGCGTTCCCGTCGCCCAAGGCCCTGCGCGCGCACCTCAAGCAGCTCGAGGAAGCGAAAAAGCGCGACCACCGCAAGCTCGGCAAAGAGCTCAAGCTCTTCGCATTCCATCCCCAAGCGCCGGCGTCTCCGTTCTTCTTGCCGCGTGGCTCCACGATCTACAATCTCCTCGAACGGTACGTTCGGTCGCTCTACGCTCGGTACGGATACGACGAGGTGATCACCCCGCAGATCTTCGACAACGAGCTCTTCCATACGTCGGGGCACCTGCCGTCGTACGCCGAGAATATGTACATGGCGGCCACATCGGAGAGCCTCGAGAAGCTTCAGAAGAAGGTCGAAGCTGCGCCACCGCAGAGCGCCGAGCAGTGGACCGAGGCCTTCAACGAGTCGCTTCGCTTCGGTGTGAAGCCGATGAACTGCCCGAGCCATTGCCTGATGTACGGGATGACAAAGCGGAGCTATCGCGACCTCCCGATGCGCATGGCCGACTTCGGACGGCTCCATCGCTTCGAGCGAAGCGGCGTGGTTCAAGGGCTGACCCGGGTTCGCACGTTCGCACAGGACGATGCGCACATCTTCTGCACGCTCGAGCAAGTGCAGGACGAGATCAAAAGCTTCCTCGACCTCGTGTACGACGCGTACCGTGACTTTGGTTTCACTGACGTTCGCATCGTCATCGCTACGCGCCCGGAGAAGCGGCTCGGCGCCGACGAGGTTTGGGACCAAGCCGAGGAGGCGCTCGAGGAGGCCGTGAAGGCGAAGGAGCTCCCGTACGAGATCGCGGAGGGCGAAGGCGCATTCTATGGACCGAAAATCGAGTTCCATCTCAAGGACGCGATCGGGCGCCCCTGGCAGCTCGGGACCATCCAGGTCGACTTCAACCTACCGGAGCGCTTCGACCTGACCTATGTCGGCGAGGACAACACGACGCACCGGCCCGTCATGCTGCACAGGGCGATTTTGGGCTCCATCGAGCGGTTTTTCGGGGTGCTCACCGAGCATGTGGGTGGGTCGTTCCCTGTTTGGCTTGCGCCGGAGCAAATCGCTCTGTTGACGGTGAGCGAGAAGTTCAACGAGTATGCCGAGAACGTGCAGCAACAGCTCCAGGAACGAGGCTTCCGAGTCACCGCCGATCTGAGCAGTGACAAGCTGGGCGCAAAGATTCGCCAAGCGCGCCTGATGCGGATTCCGTATCTCGGTGTGATTGGTCAAAAAGAAGTAGAG